>JAQBPS010000220.1 GCA_028287415.1 Bacillota bacterium
GAAGATGAAGCCGCTGGCTGAGCCGGCCGCGAAGGTTGTGGCTGATGGCACGATCAAGATCGTGCCGGAGCGCTTCACGAAGGTCTATCAGAACTGGCTGGAGGACATCCAGGATTGGTGCATCTCCCGCCAGATCTGGTGGGGCCACCGCATCCCGGTGTGGCACTGCGACGACTGCGGCCAGATGACCGTCCAGGTGGCGGATCCGACCCAGTGCGCTCACTGCGGCAACGAGCAGATCCGCCAGGAAGAGGATGCCCTGGACACCTGGTTCTCTTCGGCCCTGTGGCCCTTCTCGACCCTGGGCTGGCCGGATGAGACGCCGGACTACCGGTATTTCTATCCGAACGATGTGCTGATCACCGGCTCTGACATCCTCTTCTTCTGGGTCGCCCGCATGATCTTCAGCGGGCTTGAGATGACCGGTAAGGTCCCGTTCCACACGGTGGTTCTGCATGGCCTGATCCGCGACAACCAGGGCCGCAAGTTCTCCAAGTCGCTCGGCAACGGCATTGACCCGCTCGAGGTGGTCGACAAGTACGGCGCCGATGCGCTCCGCTTCATGCTGGTGACGGGCACCACGCCGGGCAACGACATGCGCTTCTACTGGGACAAGGTGGAGGGCGCCCGCAACTTCGCCAACAAGCTGTGGAACGCCAGCCGTTTCGTGCTGATGAACCTGGCGGACTGGGACGACGCTGCCGTTCACTGCGAGGGCGACTTCAACCTGACTGACCGCTGGATTCAGCACCGGTTCAACGATACCGTGAAGGACGTTAACCGGCTGCTGGGCGAGTACCAGTATGGCGAGGCCGCCCGGGCGATCTACGACTTCATCTGGAGCGAGTTCTGCGACTGGTATATCGAGCTGGTGAAGCCCCGCCTCTACGACCAGGAGGACGCTTCCCGGGGTGCGGCCCAGGAGACGCTTGCAATCGTGCTGGAGGGCACGCTGCGGCTGCTCCACCCGTTCATGCCGTTCATCACGGAAGCGATCTGGCAGAAGCTGCCCGCCCGGTCGAACCCGGTGGCAACGGCCGAGGCCATCGCCGAGCAGACCGGACAGACCGAGTTGCCGCCATCGATCACGGTGACGCAGTACCCGACGCCGCTGGGCGCATGGGAGGACCCGGCTGCCGCCGGCCGCATGCAGCTGATCATCGACACGATCAAGGCGCTGCGGTCGATCCGGGCCGAGTTCCGCCTGGGCGAGCACGCCAAGATCGATGCGGTGCTGATGGCCACGTCGGCGGACGCACTGGCAATTCTGGAGGAGGGGCGCTCCTTTATCGAGAACATCGGCAAGACGGCCGAGCTGACGATCCAGACGGCCACGGAAAGCAAGCCGGCCAATTCTGCGACTGCACTGCTGGCGGGCGTTGAGATCTACGTGCCGGTCGGTGGGCTGATCGATGTCCCCAAGGAGATCGAACGGCTCACGAAGGAGGCCGGGGCGACCGAGGCCGACATGACCAAGTTGCGGGGCAAGCTCGCCAACGAGGGCTTCCTGGCGAAGGCGAGGCCTGAGGTGATTGAGAAGACCAGGGAAGAGGCGGCGGCCCTGGAAGAGAAGCTGACCGCGATCAACGGGCGGCTGGAGATGCTGCGGAAGCTGTAAGCAGCGAGGAGGCCCCGCCCGGACGTGCGCCGGCGGGGCCGTGTTTTTAAACAGGAGTGGTTTCACACATGACATATGAAGAGGCGATATCCTATCTGCACGGCCTTCAGCGGTTTGGCATGAAGCCCGGCCTGGAGCGGACCCAGGAGCTGCTCCGCCGGGTGGGGCGCCCGGATCGGCGGGCGGGCCGGATCATCCACATCACCGGGACCAGCGGCAAGGGCTCAGTGGCGGCGATGGTCGAGGCCGGCCTGCGGGCGGCAGGAAACCGGGTGGGCCTCTACACGTCGCCCTCCCTGGAGCGCTTCACCGATCGGATTCAGGTTGATCGCCGGGAGATTGCGCCGGAGGAGCTCGCTGAGTTGGCGGCAGAGGTGCAGCCGCATGTCGAGGCAATGGTGGCAGAGGGGCTGGAGCAACCCACCGAATTCGAGGTCACCACCGTACTGGCCTTCCTGCACTATGCCCGTCAGCACATCGATTGGCTCGTGCTGGAGGTCGGGCTGGGCGGGCGTTTTGACGCGACCACGGCCATTGACAACCCGGTGGTCAGCTGCATCACCAATATCGCTCTCGATCATACCGAGTGGCTCGGTTCGACCCATGAGCAGATCGCCTGGGACAAGGCGGGGATCATCAAGCCGGCGGTGCCCTGTGTTACGGGGACCGAGCATGCGGGCGCCCTGGAGGTGATCCGCGAGGTGGCGCTGGCCAATGACTCCGTTCTGCTGGAGGTGGGCCCGGCGGATTATCAGGTGATCTCCTTCGGGCCTGCGGGCCAGGTGGTGGATCTGCTGGGCGCCCGCGGCTGGTATCGCGCCGTAGAGCTCTCCTTGCTCGGGCAGCATCAGGCAAGCAACGCGGCGGTAGCGGTGCGCGTGCTGGAACTGGCGGGCATTGGCGAGGATGCGATCAGAAGTGGGCTGGCCCGCGTGCTGTGGCCGGGGCGGTTTGAGCTGCTTCAGGTGCCGGGCGGCCCCACGGTGCTGCTGGATGCGGCGCACAACCCCGCCAAGTGCGAGGCGCTGGCCGGCGCGGTCGCAGCGTACTTCCCGGGGCGCCCCGTCTCGCTGGTGCTGGGCGTGCTGGCGGACAAGAACGTGGCCGGCATGGCCCGACCCCTGCTCGGTCTGGCGGACCGGATCTGGGTGACGACCCCTGAAAGCCCCCGCCGTCTGGCCGCAGCTGAGCTGGCGGCGGTGTGTGCGTCCCTGGGACGTAGCGTGACGGTTGCGGATGCCATTGCGGATGCCGTGGCCCTGGCATTGGACGCGTCCCGGCCGGAGCGGCTGGTAGTGATTACCGGTTCGTTTTATACGGTTGGACCTGCACGCCGCATCGTTGTCAGCAAACAGGACAAGTAATAACCTGTACCCCGTCCGCATAAGGTTGGTCATGGAAAGGACCCGCTGCAGGCGGAACGGCCTCAGCCCGGAACCATGGCCGGGCCAGGTTCGTGCCGTCCCACCGCGGGGGAAACCACCCAACAAGCGGGAGGGGACACCATGCATCGTTTCGGACGGTCGGCGCAACAGAATATGAAGGATCGGTGGGGCGGCGGTTTTATCCTGGCCACCATCCTGGCCCTGGCGGGCGCCTGGTATCTCGGCGGGTACATCAGCAAGCAGTTCGGCCCACAGACGGCAGCCAGCGATGTCAGCAACGGCATGTCCGCCATCGGCAACGTAAAGGCGGGCCAGGCGCCCCACGAATTCCAGCTCTACTTTGTCCAGGTTGGGGCCCTCCGTTCTGAGGCGGGCGCCAGCAAACTGGCCCGTACGCTGTCCCAAAACAGTCTCACCGCCATGGTTGCTACGAAGACCAGCAAGGAGCTGCACCCGGTCGTGGTTGGCCCATTCACGAGCATGACCGCGGCTGAAGATGCCAAGGCGAAGCTGACCGGCGAGTATCAGGGGGCTTTTTCGACCACGGTGACGGTTGCGCATAATCCGGACAGCGTGCCGGCTGCGGCCATGACCACCAAGGCCGGCGCCGACGTGCGCAAGGGTCTGGATGAGCTGAATATGTATCTGTACCAGGCCGCCGTCTGGATGGAGAACCGGTCGGCTGCCACGCCGGCAGACGCCAGCAACCTGGCCGCCCTCGGTCAGCAGCTAGCTGCGCGGGCTGACGCGCTGAAGGCGGAGAAGGATGCAAAAGTGGTTGAGTTCGTTAAAATGATCAGTGCCGCCAGCGCACATGCCACGCAGATCCAGGCTGCGGCCGCAGCCATGTCCGGCGGCGACGAGTATCAGGCCGCCTTGAATGGTTACATGTCGCTGCTTGATCAATATCGTTCCTTCCACAATGGTAATTAGCACAGTACAAGGGAAAAGGACCGCCTCATGGTGGCGGTCTTTTTCCCTTTCCTGGCGTCATGGCGCGTACGGATGGCTTCAGACATTAGATTGGAAAATATTGTAAATCACCGGCGCTTCTGCTATGCTTTGTCCTGTGAGCGAAATCAGCGCAGGAATTTGTTGTGTCAGCCCCGAAACCATGACCATTCTAGTGCCGTCATACCGGTGAGCGGCGCTATGGGCAGGAGGCTTTTGCCACTTGAATCGCGGCTGGTTGATTTTCATGTGGGCCGTGATCGGGGCCGTGGTCGGGCAGTTGCTGGGCGCTGCACTGGCGCCGCAGTTGCCGCTGCTGGACAAGTTTATCGGCCTCGGTTTCGACCCGACCCGCGTTGATCTGAACTTCGTGGTCAT
This sequence comes from Bacillota bacterium, assembly GCA_028287415.1. Classification (GTDB taxonomy): domain Bacteria; phylum Bacillota; class Sulfobacillia; order Symbiobacteriales; family Symbiobacteriaceae; genus RYN-353. The sequence goes on from JAQBPS010000220.1 coordinate 4,333, forward strand.
CACGCTCGGCATCCAGCTAAAACTATCGGTTGCAGGGGCCATTGGCCTCGTGCTGTCCCTGTGGCTCGCGCTCCGTTCATCCTAGCGTTCCCGAGGTGAATCGGTTGGAGATCGTACTCGCATCCACATCGCCGCGCCGTCAGGAGCTGCTTCTGCAGCTCGGGCTGGCATTTCGCACCGTCCCCAGCAACTTCGACGAAACAGTCCCGGAACCCATGGCACCCGCCGAGCTGGTGCGCCACCTGGCGCTCATGAAGGCGCGGGAGGTGCTCCACCGTGTGCCGGACGCCCTTGTGATTGGGGCGGATACGGTTGTCGTGCTAGATGACGACATTCTCGGCAAACCCCGGGACCGTGCCCATGCGATCGCCATGCTGGAGCGGCTGTCGGGCCGGGAACACCAGGTGATGACCGGCGTCGCCCTGCTCCGCGGCGAGCGGACCCTCGTTGCGCATGAGGTCACGACGGTTCGGTTCCGCACCCTCGACCGCGGCCAGATCGAGCGTTACGTGGACTCGGGTCATCCGATGGACAAGGCCGGCGCCTACGGGATCCAGGGGCGCGCCGCCGCAATGATCAGTTCCATCTCGGGTGACTACTTTACCGTGGTCGGGCTTCCCCTCAGCCGCACCGCACAGATGCTCTCTGACTTTGGCGTAGACGTCCTCTAGGGAAGCCCCGGAAAGGGGCGGTGCCGGTGTTGCGAGCGTCCGTCCCCATGAAGGCGCTGCCGAGGGATGAACGCCCCCGGGAGCGGCTGCTCCGTTTAGGCCCGGAGGAGCTTTCGGATACCGAGCTTGTGGCTATTTTGCTGGGAACAGGCAGAAAGGGCCAATCGGTTATTGAATTGGCACGGGCGTTGCTGCATCATTGTGAGGGCAAAGATCCCGGCAATGGCCTCCGGAGCCTTATGCTGTTACGGGATGCTGAACTGAAGAAGGCCGTGCCGGGTGTGGGAGCCGCCAAGCTGTGCCAGCTGCTGGCGGCGCTCCAACTTGGGTTGCGTGCGGCAGGCAGGCCCATGCCGAAACGCGTCGACCTCCATAATCCGCGGGCCGTTTACGAATACCTATCACCGCGCATGTCCCATCTCGCTCACGAGCAGTTTATGGTAGTCTTGTTGAACGCAAAGAATCACGTCATCGATGTCGAAACTGTTTCCGAAGGGACCCTCACGGCATCCCTCGTCCATCCGAGAGAGATTTTCAAGTCCGCCATCCGGCGCAGTGCTCATGCCATGATCCTTGCCCATAATCACCCCAGCGGCGACCCATCCCCCAGCCGTGAGGACCGCGAGGTCACGCAACGGCTCATCCAGGCAGGCAAACTGCTCGGCATTGAGGTACTTGACCACCTGGTCATCGGGGACGGGCGATATATCAGCTTTCGGGAACGAGGGCTTGTGGAATGGTCCTAGACCTGTCGCTGCAAGTGAAGAAAGGGGAACTTTTGCGGTGTCGTTTTTTCAGATGTTCGCACGCGACATGGGTATTGATCTTGGAACCGCGAATACCCTGGTATTTGTAAAGGGCCGCGGTATTGTGATTCAGGAGCCTTCCGTGGTCGCGGTGGACCGTGATCGCAAGGAACCGCTCGCCGTCGGCGCCGAGGCGAAGCAGATGCTCGGGCGCACGCCCGGCAACATCATTGCCATCCGGCCGCTCAAGGACGGTGTCATCGCTGACTTTGACACCACCCAGATCATGCTCAAGTATTTCATCCAGAAGGCCTACCCCCGCCGGTCGCCCTTCCGGCCCCGCGTCGTCGTCGGCATTCCCTCGGGCGTCACCGGCGTTGAGCGGCGTGCGGTTCAGGACGCGGCCCTCCAGGCCGGCGCCCGTGAAGCCTACGTCATCGAGGAGCCCATGGCGGCGGCGATCGGTGCCGGCCTGCCCGTGGAGGAGCCCACCGGCAGCATGGTCGTCGACATTGGCGGCGGCACTACCGAGGTCGCCATCATCTCCCTCGGCGGCCTGGTGACCGCCAAGTCGATCCGCGTCGCCGGCGACGAAATGGACGAGGCGATCGTGCAGTACGTCAAGCGCACCTACAACATGCTGATCGGTGAGCGCACGGGCGAGGAGGTCAAGATGACCATTGGCTCCGCCTACCCCGCCGGGAAGGACGAGCCCATGGAGATCCGTGGCCGCGACCTGGTTACCGGCCTGCCCCGGACACTGCGGGTCACCTCTGAGGAGATCCGTAAGGCCATGCAGGAGCCGGTCACCTCGATCCTTGAGGCGATCAAGATCACCCTGGAGAACACCCCGCCGGAGCTCGCAGCAGACATCATGGACCGCGGCATTGTCCTGACCGGTGGCGGCGCCCTGCTCCGGGGATTGGACACCCTGATTTCCAAGGAGACCGGCATGCCCGTCCATGTGGCTGATGACCCGCTGCTCTGTGTTGTGAAGGGCACCGGCAAGTGTCTCGAAGATATGAAAACGCTGAGGCGGGTGGCAAGGCAGTCGTAAGCGCCCCCCGCAGTTGGGGGGGCCGTCATGCCATCACCCATGAGAAATAATAAGCAGTTGCGTCGCTTCGGTGCGGCGCTGGTAGCCCTCGTGCTACTCTTTGGGCTCATGGCTGTAACGGCCCGTGAGCGCTCGCAGGTCACCCCCGTTGAGAAGGCGCTCGCAACCGTGCTCTACCCACTCCAAGTAGCAACGGACTGGGTTGCGCGCAAGGTACAGGGCGTTGGCCAGAGCGTGAAGGAGCTGACCCAGCTCCGTGACGAAAACGCCCGCCTCCGCTCACAGGTGGAAGCTGCCGCACAGCTGGAGGCCCGCAACCAGCTGCTGGTGCGGGCGAACCAGCAGCTTCGCAGCGCTTTGGGCATGAAAGACCGCTCCAAGTACCCACTGCTCGCTGCTGAGGTAATCAGCCGCACGCCGGACAACTGGTACCGCATGGTCACTATCAATCGCGGCAGCCGCGACGGCGTAAAAGCGAACATGGCTGTGGTCAACTGGCAGGGATTGGTCGGCAAGGTCTCTGCAACCACCCCGTTCACGGCGACCGTGCAGCTGGTGATCGATGCCGGCTTCGGCCAGGGCGGCTTCGGCGCCGGTGCGAAGCTTCCGTCAGGCGAGCTTGGGGTGATTCAGACAGCGCAGGGCGGCCATATCCAAATGACCTTCTTCTCCAGTGACCCCGCCGTGCAGACCGGCCAACCGGTATTCACCTCGGGTCAGGCGGTGATCCCGCCCGATCTGCTGATCGGCTACGCTGACAGCCTCAGCACTGGCGAGTCTGCGTTTGACAAGTTTCTCAATGTCCGCCCTGCGGTGGACTTCAACAAGCTGGATACGCTGCACGTTGTGCTGTACATGACACAGCCGGACGGGGGGGCGGCTGCCCCGTGAGATACACCGTGCTGACGGGGATTCTCGTGCTTGCTTACCTCCTCCAGTCCGTCGTGTCGAGCTACCTTGCCATTGGCGGCATTACCCCCGACTTTCTGCTGGTGGTGGTCGTCACGTACGGCCTGCTGTTCGGCTGGGAAGTCGGGCTGAGTGCCGGGGTTTTTGGCGGGCTGCTGATCGACCTCACCGCCGGCCGTTTTATCGGCTTGCACGTGCTGTCGCTCGGGGTGGTCGGCGTTTTCGCCGGTCTGGCCGAGGATAAGGTTTTCAAGGACAACATGCTGCTGGCGCCCGCCGGCGGGTTCATGGGGTCGGTCGCCAGCCAGACGATTGTCGTCTTCTGCCTGTGGCTGTTCGGCTGGCGAGTGCCCATCTTGGGCGCCCTGCGCACGACTATTCTGCCGGCCGCCCTTTATGACATGGTCCTGGCGGGCCTGCTCTATGGTCGCATATACCGGTATTACCTATACCTAAGGCCTGACCCACGCGGTACAATTGTGATACGTCGACATTAACGACGACGGGCCAGGTAGGCCCGTCGTCCCGTTTTGAGCAGACATCCCTTGACGCTCGTTGTTCGGGTAAGGAGGCGCCTCCGTGAAGAAGTCCAGGGATCCGGCGTACAGGCGGGCTGCAATGGTGACCGGCTTGATCCTGCTTATCTTCACCGGGCTGGCCGCACAGCTGGGCAACCTGACCCTGCGGCAGGAGGCCCAGTCCCGGGAGGTGGTTCTGGCGCAGAGCACCCGCTCGCTGCCGGTCTTCGCGTCCCGAGGCATCATGTACGACCGGAACATGGAGCCGATGGTGACGAACCGGCCGGCCAATTCGGTCTTTGTACGGTACCCCTACTATAAGCAGCCCGAGGTTTTGCAGCGGCTGTCAGCGATCCTGCAGGTCCCGATGCCTGAGATCGACAAGCTAGTCAAGGACAAGCTTGCCAGCGAGGCGTATTACGATCCAATTCGGGTCAAGGACGACATAACGCCGCCACAGTATGCCGCAATTCTCGAGCGCAAGCCGGAACTGCCGGGCGTGGAGGTACAGCCGCAGCCGGTGCGCGTCTATCCGCTCAAGGACAGTGCAGCGCACGTGCTGGGGTACGTGAACCAGATCGGCCAGGATCAGCTTGCCCAGCTCAAGTCAAAGGGGTACCAGCCTGGTGAACTGGTGGGTGCGACCGGGCTGGAAGCCTTCTACGAGGATGTCTTGCGCGGCAAGCCGGGCATTCGCCAGGTGGAAATCAACAACTATGGCCAGCCGCTCGGCGTCGTCCAGTCGGTTGACCCGCAGCCGGGAAACAGCATTGTGCTCACACTGGATGCAAAGCTTCAGGCGGCTGCGGAGCGGGCCCTGGAGTGGGACATGTGGCGTATCCGCAATACGATCATCGGCGACGGCCCCTGGCCCAACGCCAAGGCGGGCGCTGTCGTTATCATGGAAGTCAAGACGGGCAAGATCCTGGCCATGGCCAGCCGGCCCTCGTTCGACCCCAACATGTTTGCGCAGGGCATCACCCAGAAGGAATTCGACAAACTGCAGGATCCGGTTCTGACGCCCGAGCTGAACCGGGCGATTCAGACAGCGTATCAGCCAGGTTCCACCTGGAAGATGATGACGGCATCCTCTGCGCTTGAGAACGGGGTCGTCGGTCCCTATGAGCAGGTGTACTGCACCGGCGTATTCGATAAGCTCCATCATCCGCACGACTGGACGCCGTACGGTCACGGCTTGGTCGACACCGCCCATGCGCTCCAGACGTCCTGTGACATCTACTTCTACGAAATGGGCTACCGGCTGGGCATCGACCGTCTGGTGGCCACGGCCAAGGAGTTTGGCTTCGGCGCCAAGACGGGGATTGACCTCGGTGGGGAGAACCCGGGGATGCTGCCAGATGCGGCGAACCGTGAGGAGATCTGGGCCAAGCAGCAGAATGATCCCTGGGGTCCGGGCCATACGGTCTCGGCCGCCATCGGCCAGATCGTCAATGTGACGCCCCTGCAGCTGGTCCGCTATGCGGCAACGCTCGGCAACGGGGGCAAGATCATGAAGCCCTACCTGGTGGACAAGGTGGTCGACGCATCCGGCAAGACGGTGCAGCAGTTTGCGCCTCAGCAAATGGGGCAGGTCAACCTCAAGCCTGAGTACCTCAGCGTGATCCTGCAGGGCATGGGGATGGTCAACGCGCCGAATGTCGGCACCTCCGACTACGCGATCTACCCATTGCCCGGCATGCAGACTGGCGGCAAGACAGGTACCGCCCAGTACCCGCCTAATAATGACTACGGTTTCTTCGTGTCGCTGTCGCCACTTAAGGATCCGCAGATCGCAATTGCAGTGGCGATCGAGCAGGCCGGTCACGGCGGCAGTGTCTCGACTGTGGCCCGGTCGATCGAAAGCTTCTACTACAACATCAATCTCCCGGATTACGATCCGGCCAAGGTACCCGACGAGTTCCCCAACGATCTTGCGGGCTTGCGCCGCAAGTTCCACGTGGTTGGGAACGGGCAATAACTAAGCGGGGCGGCGTTCTGCCGCCCCTCTTACTTTGTTCTGCTAGCACATTGCGGGTGCCGGGGCGACATTTTTTGTAAATCGGAGCAGGAGATGTGCCAGTACAGGAGAATTAATCTCAGAGGATAACCACTCCGGTTACAGGGTCGTGAAACAGCAATGCGTCAAGATATCGTGATTCGCGGAACCACCAGAACTGGACTTGTCATACTGTTACCGGACGACCTGGAATTCGGAGTCCTCATCCAGCGACTGCGTGAGAAGCTCGCCCAGGCAGGGCGATTTTTTCAGGGTGCAGAGGCGACGGTGCAGGTGGGCAGCCGTGCCCTCTCCGCATCCGATCAGGATGCGATTGCCCGCATTTTGGATGAAGCCGACATGGCGCTCCGCACGGTCACAAAAGGAGGCGATCCCGTGGCAGAGGCGCAGGCTGCCCTCAAGGCTGCTGAGCAATCTCGCCATTCGGGCACCCTTCCCGCTGCGGCTTTGCTGGCTGAGTCTGAAACGGCTATGGTCGTCACCCGGACACTTCGGTCCGGGCAGAGCGTCCGTCATCAGGGCGACATCATCGTCCTGGGCGATATCAACCCCGGCGCTGAAGTGGTCGCCAGTGGTCACATCGTGGTCATGGGTGCGCTGCGTGGGGTCGCCCACGCAGGTTGCACTGGCAATACGGGGGCCTTCGTAGCCGCTATCAAACTCCGCCCCACACAGCTGCGCATCGCCCATGTCATCGGGCGGGCCCCTGATGAGCAGGACAACCTGCAAACGGTTCCAGAGGTGGCACGGGTGCGGGACGGAATGATTGTGCTGGAGACTCCCACCGAATCCAAGCGATAGTTGTGTGCGCCTGATCAGTGGGCGCGAAGGAGGAACGTGAATGGGACAGGTCATCGTTGTGACTTCCGGGAAGGGCGGGGTCGGCAAGACCACGACGACAGCCAACCTGGGAACCGCGCTGGCCCAGCTTGGAAACAAGGTCGTCCTCTTGGACGCGGACATAGGGCTCCGCAACCTGGACGTGGTTATGGGCCTCGAGAATCGCATCGTCTACGACCTGGTAGACGTAATCGAGGGGAATGCCCGGCTGAAGCAGGCGCTGATCAAAGACAAGCGCCTTGACACCCTCTACCTGCTGGCAGCGGCACAGACCCGCGAGAAGAAGGACGTCAAGCCTCAGCAAATGCGGGAACTGACGGAGCAACTGGCACGCGAGTTTGACTACGTTGTGCTCGACTGCCCGGCCGGCATTGAGGATGGCTTCAAGAATGCCATCGCCGGCGCCCAGAAGGCGATCATCGTGTGTAACCCCGAGGTCTCCTCGGTGCGTGACGCCGACCGAGTGATCGGCCTGTGGGACGCCCAGCCGGAAAGCAAGGGTCCTGCCATGCTGATCGTCAACCGGGTGCGGCCGAAGATGGTCGCCCGCGGCGACATGCTGGAAATCGACGACATGTTGGAAATGCTGGCTGTGGACCTGCTCGGCATCGTTCCGGAGGACGAGCACATTATCGTGTCGACCAACCGGGGCGAACCTGCCGTGTACCACACGGAAAGCAAGGCCGGCAAGGCATACCAGAACATCGCCCGCCGTTTGACGGGCGAACAGGTGCCGATCATGCAACTGCAGGACGACGAAAGCATTTGGGCGAAGTTCAAGCGCATCGTCGGCCTGAGCAGGGGCTAGAAAGGGGGGCGCAGCTTTGCTTGACCTCATTGCAAAGGTCTTCGGTCGGGATTCAGCTAGTGCAAATATCGCAAAAGAGCGCTTGCGGCTGGTGCTCGTCCATGATCGCACCAACGTTTCGCCCCATTTCCTTGAGTCCCTCAAGGAAGACCTGATCGGCGTCATCTCACGATACATGGAGATCGACGAAGCGAATATGGATGTCACGCTCCAGAGCACCGAGAACCAGGTGGCGCTGGTCGCCAATATCCCGGTGCGGCGCATGAAGCGGGCAGCCGTCGGCGGCGGGCGGTAGCTCTTCCCATCGGACGCAAGTAGAAACCACCGGAACTTCCGGTGGTTTCTTTGTGTATTTGATGAGTCTACCTATGAATTTTGTCGTGTATAATGTAATGGTGTAAGATTGCGATTGCCTGGTCAAGGAGAAGGGGGCTGGCCGTGAACCTCGACACACGCCTGCTCCGGCATGTCGATAAATGGCTGTTGCTGCTGATGTTCGCGTTAATCACGCTTGGGGTTGTGGTGATTTCGAGCGCCGCCCGTGGCTTTAATGGCATTGCACACGCTGCCGGCTTCGTCGATAAACAGATCATAGCGGCGGCGGTGGGTCTGGTCCTGATGATTGTGGCCATGCTGTTCGATTACGAGGAGTTCGGGCGGATGCGATGGGTGCTGTACGGGCTGAACTTGGCCCTGCTGGGGGCCGTTCTGGTGATGGGCAGGGCCACCAATGGCGCCCAGAGCTGGATCGGCTTTGGCACCTTTCAAATTCAGCCCAGCGAGTTCGGCAAGGTGATGCTGATTCTTACCCTGGGCCATCAGCTCAGCAGAATGGACCGGCTGACGAGCCTCTGGGATCTGATCATCCCGCTGTTTCACGTGCTGCCGTTGCTGGTCCTGCTGCTGCTCCAGCCGGATCTGGGTACCGCCCTGGTGTTTATCGTCATCACGGTGGCGATGATATACATGGCCGGATTTCCTGGCTGGAAGATTGCCTTGATGGGCGGTGGGCCGATCGCGGCGGTGGCGGTGTGGCTCTATGCACATCTCCGGTGGGGCGTCAAAATGTGGCCCCTGAAACCGCACCAGATCCAGCGTCTGGAAGTATTTGTGGATCCGACCAAGGACCCGTTGGCCTCCGGGTACCATGTCCTCCAGTCGAAGATCTCCATTGGTTCGGGTGGGCTGCTGGGACGGGGGCTCTACCACGGGACACAGAACCAGCTCGGCTTTCTGCCGGAGCAGCACACGGACTTTATCTTCTCTGTGATCGGCGAGGAACTGGGCTTCCGTGGGGGCGTGGTGGTGCTCCTGCTGTTCATGGCCTTACTGTGGCGGGTGATGGGGATCGCCGCCAACGCCAAGGACCGCTACGGCTCATTGATCGCCACTGGTGTGGCAGCCATGATCGGCTTCCATGTGCTGGAGAACGTCGGGATGACGCTCGGTGTGATGCCGGTGACGGGTATTCCGCTTCCCTTTATTTCTTATGGCGGCTCGGCCCTGATGGCGAATATGATTGCGATCGGCCTCGTGATAAACGTGGGGATGCGGCGGCACACGCTTTTCTTTTAAATGCATAACTGGCGAGGGGTCCGCGGCTAGTGTGGCGCGGACCCCTCTTGGATACCGTCCTGCATGATGCCGACAGCTTCAGGCACCTCGGGCTCCTTGGACGGTGACAGATGGCATAGTTGCTCCAGGATCTGAATGTGCAGCGTGGTGTACGCCTTCTGCCGACGGTGGACGTAAACCCCCATCACAAAGGCCATGCCGCCGATGAACCAGAGCACCATCCAGATCCAGGGCGCCATGGCTTTGACTGACCCCTCGATAAAGGGCGCGAAGATCAACCCGATCAGCGGTACGCCGGAGAGGGCGGCCGGAATCAGGCCGATCCCGCTCTCCTCTTTCTTGGCCCACGCCAGGAGCAGGAGGCGCTCCCGGTGATTGATCTGCCCGTAGTAGGACCGGATCTGGCGGACATGATCCAGGACTGCGAGCGGTTCCCGGGGAACCGGCTGCTCCCGGCACAGCGTCTGATACAGGCGGTGGATATCGCCCTGAAACATGCTCGACATCTCCTCTGCCGTGTAGTATGCGAAGAAGCCCCCAGCGTAACGCTGGAGGCTTTTTCAGCACGCAGACGCATTGTGGCCGTGCGAGTGGGGTATCCTTGCCCCGCCGCTTAGTAATCCTCGTCAGCCCCGTGACGTCATGGCCGTCACGGGGCTGCTGAATGGGTTGCGACCGGGCGCTTTTTTATATCTTTGGGACTTGTCATGGTTGGGTATTTATGGGATTATAGGTCTATGGTCCTGCTTGTGGGACCAACGTCAGGTGACTTCATCCGAGGGAGGATGCCGCAGATGGCCTTTGATATCTGGCAACGGGCACAGGCAAAATGGCGGGGCCTCCTGGTCTACGTGCTGCTAGAGGCGGTCATGCGGGTGGTCACGACGTTTATCCAGCAGCGGACGGAGAGCTCCGGACTGCTGCTGTATGCAGCAGCTGTAAGTGTCGCCACCGCCATATTCTGCCTGGTGCAGGAATATCGGCTCCTGATGACCGACCAGGAGGGCGACGACGCCTGGCCCCCGATTTGGCGCTAACGCAAAGTGAACCCCGCCGTGCAGAGCACAGGCGGGGTTTTTGTTTGTTACTCCGGCATTTCTTCAACTTCGGCATCGAATTCCATGTCGCCAATGGTGATGCGGAAGGTACGCACGCCTTGCGGGTTGGCGGGTGCTGGGGGCGGCGTCGGCGTCGGCGTCGGCGTGGCGGCAAGCAGTGGCTGAGGACCCGCAGCGGTGTGGCCGCGCAGGCCCGCCGGCATGCGCTGCTCGGGGCCCCCGGCGATGTCCCGCTCGAGCAGCCGGCGGATGTGCGCCAGGCGGCGCCGTTCCGCCCTGGTGATCGCGTGGGCCTCGGCCAGGTCGACCTCGGCGAACCGGAGCTTGTCCCCGGGGCGCAGCTGGGCCGCCATGGCCAGGTCAGGGTAGACGGCGGTGGCGATCTTGGTGTAGCCGCCAGTGGTCTGGCGATTCGCCATCAGCAAGATCGGCTGACCGTTCGCCGGTACCTGGATACTGCCGGCCGCGATGGGCTCGGACAGGATGTCTGCACGCCCGGCATGGGCGATCTGCGGCCCCTGAAGGCGGAGACCCTGCCGATCGGAGTGGGGGCTGACCGCATACTCCCCGCCGAGGAAGGCGGCAAACCCCTCAGCACTGAATGCGTCAGCCTGAGGGCCGCGCACGACCCGGAGGGTGATCTGCCCGGTGTACTCGGGGACATGCTCCGCTGGCAGCGCCCGGCCAGCGATGTCCGCCGGGGAGTGGAGGGGGAGGCCGACGGGGAGCCAGTCGCCGCCCTTGAGCGGGCCGCCCACGGGGCCCAGCTTGCCAAAAAGGTCCTCGGAGAGACTGCCCAGCACCGGCCGAAGATCAAAGCCGCCGGCGACGCACAGGTAGCTGCGGCAGCCTGCCGCCGCTGTACCGATGCGCACGCGGTCTCCCGGGCCAGCTAGCAGGGTGTGCCAACCCGCAAGCGGGCGGGCAGGTAGGCCGTCCGCCGGGATTAGCTCGGCGGGAATCGGCGCCCCCGTGATGCAGAAGGCGACCACCCCTGTAAACTCGATCTCGGGACCGCTCATAGTGATTTCCAGCGCGCTGGTGCGGGCCCGGTTGCCCAGCAGCCAGTTGCCGACCATGAGTGACCAGAAGTCAGCCGCACCGGCGACGGGGACGCCGTATGCCTGGTAGCCCCGCCGGCCCAGGTCCTGGACAGTGGTGGCCAGCCCTGGCTGGAGCATGCGCACACCGGCGCGCCCCTCCATGTAGGCCGGTCGGGCAGGCTTTGGGGCCGCATTCGCCTGCTCCAGCTCAGCAAAGCGCTCCGGGCTGACTGACACAAAGCGCACGGTGTTGCCGGGCTCCAGGAGGGCAGGGCTGTCGCGATGGGGATCAAACAGCCGCAACGGCGTGCGCCCGATCAGCTGCCAGCCGCCGGGGGAGGGCGCGGGGTAGATGCCGGTCTGCGTGCCACCGATGCCCACGGCGCCCGCCGGCACCCGGATGCGGGGCTCTGCAAGCCTGGGCGTGTGCAGGCTTGGATCCAGGTCGCCGAGGTAGGGGAAACCGGGGCTGAAGCCCAGGCAGTAGACACGGTACAGGGGCTCCTGGTGGCGGCGGATCACCTCTTCGGGGGTGAGGCCGGTGTGGTCGGCGACAGTGCCCAGGTCAGGGCCACACTCGCCGCCGTAGCAGACGGGCACCGCCACCGTGTGGCTGTCAGCGGGCTGAGTGCCCGCATCGGCCAGGGCTTCGCGGGCCATCTCTTCCAGCTGCTCCAGTCGGATGCGCAGCGGGTCGTACTCAATCATCAGGCAATGGGAGGCCGGGGTGATTTCGACGAGGGCCGGATGGGGCCGCTGTTTAAGTGCACGGGTAAGCCCGTGAATACGCTCGTTGACGGCGGGGGTCGCCTGATCGCTCAGGTACAACAGTACCGCGCGGTCGCCGCAGGGCACGAGCCGCAGGTTGTCGGTCAAACCAATCACTCCTGAATGCGCGACACATTTGCAATGAATTTCGGGTTGCCGGAAGGCCGTCCCTGCCGCCATGCGGAATTCCTTCCAGGAGTTTTCCCGAGAGGGGTGCCGGCCCATGAAAATCTGTTCGTTCCTACCGACCGCCACCGCGATGCTGTACACGCTCGGCCTTGAAGACGCCGTCGCCGGCGTGACGCACGAGTGCGAGTTCCCGCCGGAGGCGCGGCAGAAGCCGGTGGTGCTCCGCAGCATTTTCGACCCGGGGCAACATTCGAGCGCGGAGATCGATCAGCTGGTGCGGGAGTCGCTGGGGCGTGGCGAGTCGCTTTACCGCCCGGACCTGGCACGGCTCGCCGAGATCGAACCTGATCTGCTGATCACGCAGGATATCTGTGAGGTTTGTGCGATCCCATATCATCAGGTGCTGGCGGTCAAGGAGGCCCTCGGCGGGCGCCCCCAGATCCTGCCGCTCAATCCACACTCAGTGGCGGAGATGCTCGCCGACATTCGCCGGGTGGCGGCCGCCGCCGGCGTGGCTGAGCGCGGGGACCAGGTGGTGGCCGCCCTTCAAGACCGAGTGACTGCGGTTTCGGCGCGGGCAGCGGGTGCCCCGGCGCCCCGTGTGCTTTGCCTGGAGTGGTTCGAGCCGCTGTTCAGCGCCGGCCATTGGGTGCCGGAGCTGGTGGAACTGGCGGGCGGCGTCGAGGGGCTGGGGGTGAAGCACGGGGCCTCCACCGTGCTCAGCTGGGCCGACGTGGTGGCGTACCAGCCGGAGGTGTTGGTGCTCATGCCCTGCGGGTTTAACGTGGCCCGCACTGAACGGGAGATGCCGCTCCTCACCCGGCTGCCCGGCTGGTCCGAGCTGCCGGCGGTGCGGAGCGGCCGGGTGTGGGGCGTGTGGGGTCACAAGTACTTCAGCGGGGCGGGGCCGTACCTGGTGGATGGGCTCGAACTGCTGGCCCGGATCATCCACCCCGAGCTCTTCCCGGATGGGGCGCCTGCTCCTGTGGATGCCAAACGATTGGGCTAGCGCAAGTAGGCAAGGCCCTCGGACAGCGGCGTGAGCCGGATATTCAGGTCCCGCAGCAGCGCACTGTTGTCTACGGGCTCCTCCATCAGCACGAAATCTACCCCGGCGGGGGAGAGGGGCGGGGTGGGGAGAAGGGTCATCGGTGCGGTTACCAGCTTCATGAACCACGCCGGATGGTGAACGAGTGGCCGCTGCCTGCCCATCGCCTTGAGCATGGTCCGGATGATCTCATCCATAGTCAGTTCCTGGGGACCGCCAATCTCATACACCTGGCCGGCGGCCTTTTCCATTGCGATGCTGGCGGCGACCGCCTCAGCCACGTCATCCACGAAAACCGGCTGGACCCGAGTGCGGCCGTTGCCGATCACGGGAATGAAGGGCAGCAGGCGGGCGAAGGCGGCGAATTTGTTGAGGGTCCGGTCATCCGGGCCATAGACCCAGGATGGCCGGAAGATCGTGTACGGGATGCCGCTCTCCCGCACCGCCTGTTCCGCCATCAGCTTGCCCTGGAACCAGGGCGCCGTCTGGCCGGGACGGGTGCCGGCACCGCCAATGTAGATGAACCGCTTCACCCCGGCGGCGCTGGCTGCCGCCACCAGGCTGGTGGTGCCCTCGCCGTCCACCTTGACGTAGGTGTAGCCCTTGGTCGGCTTCTCCACGGGATGGTTCGGGAACTGGACGGCGGCGACGACCACGTCGATCCCGGCCATGGCGGAGCGGAGCGAAGCGGGGTCGCTCACGTCGCCGGTTCGGAAAGTGACCCCGGCAGGCACCCGTCCTTTGGCCCGTTCAGGGTGCCGGGACATGACTACTACCTGGTGGCCCTTTTCCGCCAGCCTGCGCACGATATGCGAGCCGATGAAACCACTGCCGCCCGCCACCAGCACCATTGCCATGTCGACTTCCCCCCGGTGTAGCTTTCTTACCCTTATCGTACAAGAATCGCAGCCGGAGCGACAGGCGCTGCGGAGCGGTTGGCCCGAATCGGACACCGGATGGCAATGAAAAGGAAGCCCGCTCATGCCGAACCTCTTCGCTACGAAAGAGGGGACTGAGCGGGCTTCGGATTGGGTTATGGTGAAACGCAGGGTCCGCGGCTGATGATCACCCTGCTGCACCTTTCGTGCGGGACAGGGGGGCGAGGGCGGCGGCCGTCTCGACGGCGATCGCAGCCATGCGCCTGACGATGGGGCTGGCGGGTGCCGCCAGCACGGCCTGCGGCGTGCCCTCCTGCACCAGTCGACCTTCCTCCAGCACCGCCATGCGGTCCGCCAGATGCGCGACCTCGGTGATATCGTGCGTCACCAGGACGGCAGTCGTGCCCCCCTGCTTCAGCAGGGGCCGCAGCTCCTTGAGCAGGGCGGTCCGGCTCAGCACATCCAGCGCGGCGAACGGCTCATCCAGCAGGAGCAACCGGGGTGCCATGGCCAGGGCCCGGGCCAGGCTCACCCGCTGTGCCTCACCCCCCGACAGCTCTCTCGCCTGGCGGTTAGCCAGGTGGCCCACGCCCAGCCGCTCAAGCCACGCCGCTGCGGTGACCCGAGCGGTCCCCCGCGCAACGCCCCGCAGCCTCAGACCGCTGGCCGCATTCTCAAGCACCGTCATGTCCAGCAATAGCGCCTGCTGAAGGACCAGAGCCATCTGTCGCCGGAGAGCCAGGGTGTCGGCGGGAAGGTTGGCAGGCGACCCGTCGAATCGGTATGCCTGAAAGGTGGCTGGTGTCAGCAAGGCCAGCGATTGCAGCAGGCTGCTCTTGCCGGCGCCGTTGGGCCCGACGATGGCCAGCACCTCGCCCATGGCCAGATGAAAGTGGGGCACATCCAGGATCAGGCGGCCGCCCCGCTTCAACTGCAGCCCTTCTACGCTGAGCATCAGGCAACTCGCCTCCTTTGCTGCTGGAGCAGGGTCAGACCAAAGGTAACCGCATAGGCCAGCAGCAGCAGAATCAAGCTCAATGCGATCGCCACGTCAAAGTTGCCCTTGTTGACCTCAAGCACGATGGCGGTCGCGAGCACGCGCGTGTCGCCCACCACGTTGCCGCCGACCATCATGGAGGCGCCCACCTCGGCGACTACAGCCCCGAACCCGGCCATCACCGCGGCCAGAATCGACAGGCGGGCCTCCCGGATGAGCAGCCACCAGCCCTGCCAGCGGTTGGCGCCCAGCGCCTGAATCTGCAGGTGCAGTTTCGGATTCAGTTGCATCACTCCCGCCATGGTGAGGCCAGCCACCTTCGGGGCGGCGATCACACATTGGGCGATGATCATGGCGGCGGGGGTGTACATCGCATGCAAGAAGCCGAACGGCCCGTAGCGCCACAGGAAGATCGACACCCAGAGGCCCACAACCACCGGGGGCAGCCCCATGCCAGCGTTCACAACGCTGGCCACGAAGCGGCGCCCGGGGAAGTGGGCCAGTCCGAGCAGGAGCCCAACCGGCACCCCCAGCAGCAGACTGATGAGGGTGGCCGTGCCGGAAATCCGCAGCGTGAGCAAGGTGATCCGCAGCAGTTCCGCATCACCTACGATCAACATGCGGCCTGCGTGGCGCACGCCGCTCCAGATCAGGTCCACGCGTTAGTTCCCCTTCGCACCGTCCGGGAAGAACAGCGCCTGCCCATACTTGTCGGTGCCGAATGAACCAATCAGCTTTTGCGTGTCAGGATTCATCATGAACTTGACGAAGGCCTCGCCGCCAGCGGCGTTTACCTTGGTAAACTTCGTCGGGCTGACCTGCGCCACATGGTAGATATTTAGCAGGGGGGCATCGCCCTCAAGCACGATCTCCAGGGCGAGGGTCTTCTTCTGGGAGAGGTAGGTGGCCCGGTCCGTCAGCGTGTAGGCGTTCCGCTCGGAAGCGATGGAGAGGGTCTTGCCCATGCCGGTGCCGGACTGGATGTACCAGGCGCCGGCAGGCTTCACAGCGGCCTTGGTCCAGAGATCCAGTTCCATTTTATTCGTGCCTGAGTCGTCACCGCGGGAGACGAACGGCGCCTGCTTGGCCGCGATCTGCTTGAACGCCGCCAGGGCAGACTTGGTGCCCTTGATACCGGCGGGGTCCGCTGCGGGTCCGACAATCACGAAGTCGTTGTGCATCACCTGGTGGTAGTTGATTGCCACGCCGCTGTCGACAAGCTTCTGCTCGGATGCGGGGGCATGGACGAGCAGCGCGTCG
>JAQBPS010000247.1 GCA_028287415.1 Bacillota bacterium
ATGCAAGACCTGCTGCTCCGGATCTGGGAGCGGCGCCGGACCAGCCTTGTGCTCGTGACCCACTCGATTGCCGAGGCGGTGTACGTGGCCCAGCAGATCCTGGTGCTCTCGCCCCGCCCGGGGCGGGTGATCGGTCACTTTGCGAACGGCGCTGTGGGCGACCGGCGTGGCCGTGAGTTCCACGAAAACATCAACGCCGTACGCGACGCTCTGGAGAAGGGGGTGGCGGCCGGTGCATAAGCGGCACTGGTACCACTATGTGATCGCACTGGTGATCATGGCGGCGGTCTGGGAAGGCCTCGCGATCTACCTGGCCATCCCCGCGTTCCCCAGGCTGGGTGAAGCTGTGTCTGCCTTTGCGAAGGGCATGGCGGGCGGCGGTCCGCTGCTCAAGCACTTCGGGGTTTCCCTCTACCGGGTCAGCATCGCCACGCTGATCTCCCTGGTGATCGGCGTGCCGCTGGGGCTCTACCTGGGCCGCACCGGCGGCCCGATCGGCTCGGTGCTCCTCTACCTGGCGCACCCGATCCCCAAGGTCGTCTTCCTGCCGGTGATCATCGTCGTGCTGGGCATCGGCGACACGGCGAAGATCTTCCTGATCGCCCTGGTGATCCTCTTTCAGATCGTGGTGACGGTCAAGGATGCGGCCTCAGCGGTCAGCCCCGGGCTGGTCAAGTCCGTGCAGTCGCTGGGCGGCGGGGAGTGGGCGGTGTTCCGCCATGTGATCCTGCCCGCATCACTGCCGGCCATTTTCACGGCCTTGCGCCTGTCGACGGGCACGGCCATCGCTGTGCTCTTCTTTGCGGAGACGTACGCCACACAGCTGGGGCTCGGAGCCCTCGTCTGGGATGCCTGGGCGGCCCGGGCCTTCGACCTGATGTTCGCAGGCGTGATGGCGATGGGGCTGATGGGTTTCGGCTTCTATGTGCTGCTGGACTGGGTGGAGCGGCTGGTCTGCCCGTGGACGGCGGCTCAGCGGAACTGAACTAGGCGAGCGGCAGGTGCTTCGCACCGTGCTTGCCGCCCAGTTGTTGCATCCGGACGTCGTCCGGCAATCAACGAGGAGGAAATGCGGATGGCGCCTGCCTATAAGCCCCCCACGGCCGACGAGAAGGAGCAGTACGTCCGGGCGCTCTTTGACCGGATCGCGGAGAACTATGACGCCGTGAACCAGGTGATGTCGGCCGGTCAGTGGCAAAAGTGGCACAAGGAGTTCGTTCAGTGCACGAACCACAAGCCCGGTGACCGGGTGCTTGATGTCGCCTGCGGCACGGGCGACCTCTCGATGCTGGCGGCCGCACAGGTGCAGCCCGGCGGGTCGGTGGTCGGCATCGACTTCAGCGAGGGCATGCTGGAAGTGGGGCGGCGCCGGGTCGCACAGACGCCCTATCGGGACATGATCACCCTCCAGTGGGGCAACGCCATGGACATCCAGTTTGCCGACAACAGCTTCGACGGCGCCAGCATGGGCTGGGCAATGCGGAACGTCAAGGAGATCCCCAAGACCTTGTCGGAGATCTACCGGGTGCTGAAGCCGGGCGCCCGCTTTGTCTGCCTGGAGGCGGCGAAGCCGTATAGCTCGCTGGTGCGTCTGGGCTTCTTCCTCTACTGGAAGACGTTCCTTCCCCTGATCGACTGGTGGGTCATGAAAAGCGGGCGCCAGGCGGTGGTCCGGCCGTACACGTACCTGTCGCGGTCGCTGGATAGCTACCCGATGCCGGACAAGCTGGAGACCATGTTCCAGCAGGCGGGCTTCCGCGACACGGGTTACAAGCTGTTGATGATGGGGACTGTGGCCATCCACTATGGGACCAAGTAGAAAAGTTCTTTTTTTCTACGCGGATTACGCGGATTAAGACACGGATTTTGCATGGATTTTCCTTTTGGGGATGCTCAATAAGGTCGGGACTCGGGTGTTTAAATATATATTTTTTAAAACCCCAAGTCCCGACCTCAAGATGAACACCACAAGAAAATCCATGCAAAATCGTGCAGCCAATCCGCGTAATCCGCGTATAAAAATGCCGGAAAGAGACCGGACCAGGGCGCTAAACCGCCCTGGTCCGGTCTCTTTGCTAGTGCTTCATCCGTGGATCCAGCGCATCCCGCAGGCCGTCGCCCACAGCGTTGAACGCCATCACTGTCAGGAAGATCGCCGCCCCGGGGAAGACCGCCATCCACCAGGCGGGCGGGACCACAAGCAGGTACGGCTGCCCCTCCTGGAGCATGTTGCCCCAGGACGCGGTCGGCGGCTGGATGCCCAGGCCCAGGTAGCTCAGGCCCGACTCCGTCAGGATGGCGCCCGCGATCCGCAGCGTGGCCGCCACAATAATCGGGCCGAGGGCGTTGGGCAGCACGTGCCGGAAGACGATCCGCATGTCCCGGGCGCCCGTGGCCCGGGCCGCTTCCACGAAGTCCCGCTCACGCAGCGAGAGGAACTCGCCCCGCACCAGGCGGGCCAGCCCCGGCCAGGATGTCAACCCGAGCACCGCGATGATGTTGTACTCCGAGGGCCTGAACATGGCGATCACCGCGATGATCAGGAAGAAGACCGGCATCGACAGGAAGACGTCCGTCACCCGCATGATGATGCTGTCCCACCAGCCCCCGAAATAGCCCGCCAGCGACCCCAGCGTGACGCCGACCGCCATCGCGATCATCACCGAGACAAAGCCGACTTTGAGCGAGATCCGCGTGCCGTAGATCAGCCGGGTGAAAACGTCCCGCCCGTAGGGGTCGGTGCCAAACCAGTGCGCGCCGCTCGGTGGCTTGACCCGCAGGAGCAGGGCCTGCTTTGCCGGGTCGATGGGGGTGATCAGCGGGGCGAAGATCGCAGCCAGGATCAGCAGCAGGATGATTGTGGCCCCGGCCATCGCCATGTGGTGCCGCTGGAACCGGCGCCACCGGAGGGCAGCCATGCTCAGCATGGGCGGTGCATTGCCGCGCCCCGGCTTGGCGTTGGGTAGCAGATCTGCGGCCATGTTGTTCTCGCCCCCGCCTTAGTGGTACTTGATGCGCGGGTCAATCAGGGCATAGGAGATATCAGTCATCAGATTGCCGACGACGACCAGGACCGAACTGAGCAGCAGGCAGCCCATGATCACCGTGTAATCGCGGTTGAAGGCCGACTGCACAAACAGCCGGCCCATGCCGGGCCATGCAAACAGGCTCTCGATGATCACCGAGCCGCCCACCAGGCCGGGCAGCGCCAGCCCCAGGATCGTCACCACGGGGATCAGCGCGTTGCGCAGCGCATGTTTGTAGATCACGATGCGGTCGGCAACGCCCTTGGCCTTGGCGGTGCGGATGTAGTCCTGCTTCACGACCTCCAGCATGCTGGCCCGCACGTACCGGGCAAAGGCCGCTGTGCTCTCGATTGCCAGCACGAACGCCGGCATGATCAGGTATTTGAGCGTGGTGAGGACGTCCGCCTGGCCGCCGGCCGGCCCGCGGCCCACGGCGGGCAGCCAGCGTAGCTTGACGGCGAAGAGCAGCATCATCAGCAGCCCCAGCCAGAACCCGGGAATCGAGATCCCGATGAAGGCCGTGAAGGTGGCGCCGTAGTCGAAGAGGGAATACTGCCGAGTTGCCGCGATCACACCCACCGGGACGGCGATCAGGAGGGCCACCAGCAG
>JAQBPS010000253.1 GCA_028287415.1 Bacillota bacterium
GCCAGCGTTCGTCCTGAGCCAGGATCAAACTCTCCGTAGAAAATTTGTTCGGCTCTTAGCTTCAATCGCTTAGCGTTTAAACTCTCTTACACTGTCTAGTTTTCAAGGTGCGAAGCTCGCTGCCGTCCATCAGGCGGCAAGGAGTTATGTTACCATCTCGCCACCGGACCGTCAACCACCCAGTTTTTTCTGCGTGGCCACCGCACCGGCGACGTGGTTCATCATACCTCGGTCGGCTTAAATGATCAACCCCTAAAATGATCTTAACAATGACACGCAATCTTACAAACAGTAAGCCCCGCGGTCACACCCATTACCGCGGGGCTGGCGCATTACGTTGTCAGTGGTGAGCGGCCACGGTTCCAGGTCAGCATCGTCTCTGCCAGTTCATGAATCCGGTGATCCACCCGTTCAAAGAGGCTGCCCTGCGGGAAGCTGCCGTCCCGGCCGAGCTCCCCGGCTGGCATACCCGTAAGGATTTCAATCCCCTCTGCAATCGTATTCACCGCCCACAGGTGAAACTGCCCCGCCCGGACCGCCGCCACCACCGCTTCCGACAACGCCAGGTTCGCCAGGTTGCGGGCCGGGATCATCACGCCCTGCTCCCCTGTAAGGCCGATCAGCTCACAGACCCGGAAGAAACCTTCCACCTTCTCGTTCACACCGCCAATGGGCTGGATCTGTCCCCGCTGAAACACCGAGCCCGTCACGGCAATGCAAAGCCTGATGGGGACACCGGAGAGCGCTGACAGCAGCGCATACAGCTCCGTACTGGACGCACTGTCGCCATCCACCGGCATATAGGTCTGCTCAAAGGCGATGCTCGCAGAGAACGCCAGCGGCTTGTCCTGGGCAAAGCGGTCGCCGAGATACGCCGACAGCGTCAGCACGCCCTTGTCATGGATGTGCCCTGACATGGCGGTTTCCCGCTCGATCTGGAGAATGCCCTTCTCACCCGTGTAGACACGGGCGGTGATCCGGCTCGGCGATCCGAAGCGATAATCGCCCAGGTCCATCACGGTCAGGCCGTTCACCTGCCCTGCGACCTCGCCGTCCACATCGACGAGCACGGTACCCCGCCGGATCATCTCCTGAAGACGCACCTGGGGCAACGCCGAGCGGGCCGCCTTCTCACGGATTGCCTTCGCTACATGCGCCACATCCACCAGCGATGCGCCATCCTGTGCTGCCCAGGCGTTCGCTTCGTAGACCACCTCGGCGATCTCATTAAAGCGGGCCGACAGCTTGTCCCTGTCATCAGCCAGGCGGTGGCTGTGCTCAATCACCCTCGCCACCGCTGCAGCAGTCAGATGGGCGACCTTGTGGCGCCGGCAGACGGAGGAGATAAAGGCCGCATACCCGCGCACGTTGGCCGGACTCGCATCCATCACGATGTCGAACTCGGCCTTCAGCTTGAACTGCTTGCGGAAGCTCTCATCCTGGGCGTGCAGCAGATGGTAGATCCCTGAGTCGCCAATCAGGATCACCTTTACATCCAGGGGGATTGGCTGCGGCCGTACCGTCTCCACCGGCAAGATCCGGTTCTCCTGACCGGGGACCTCAATGCGGGCCTCCCCGGTCACCAGCGCACGCTTGAGGGCCTCCCATGCAAAAGGGCTCTTCAGCACGTCGGCCGCCTGAAGGATCAGGTAGCCGCCGTTGGCCCGGTGGATCGCACCGGCCTTCAGCTGCATCACCCCATCCTCCGCGGTGCCGTCCGCCGTCACCATGATCTCCGCCTTACCAAAGAGGTTGACATAGGTGGGGTTGACCTCAACCACGACGGGGGCGCCCGCGCTCCGCTTGTGATGGACAAAGGCGTTCACCCGGAACCGGGCGTTCGGGTCGATTCGCCGGCGCCGCAAGCCCAGCACCTGGAGCTGCGCCGCCGCGGCCGCCGCCTCCTCCATCACCTTCGCCGCGGCCGGGTCCGGCACAGCGTGGCCGGCCAGTTCCTCCTGTACCCGCGTCAGCCACTCCGTAATCCGGGGAAAATCCCGGTAGTGCTCATGAAGATGTGACAGTGCCGGCGCCGTGGCCAGCCGGACCGCCTCCGCGTCCATCTCCCGCAACTCCGCCTGTAGGCTCCGCTCAAGCTCAGCTGACTGGCGCCCCGCTTCCACAACGGCGGCCTGCACCGCCTGCGACCGCTCGGTAAACTGCTGCCGGGTCTCCGGCGGCAGTTCGCCAAACTGTTCCTCGGTTGCAGGCTGTCCATTCACCATTGGGACAGGCATCACACCAGCTTCGGTCTGGCGCAGCGCAAAGCCGGCCTGCCGCGCCACGCCATCCAGCTCGCTGACGAGCTTGGCCATCTCCGCCCGGACATCGTGCACCAGCTCTTCTTTCTGCGCGTGGTGCTCCTTGCTGGCGAGGACGTGCCCCGCCGCATTGCGGGCCTGGCCCAGCGCCTGCTCCATCTCCCGCGCAAACGCCGGCCCCCGGCCCGCGGGGAGCGCCAGTGCGATCGGCTCATCAGGTTGGTCGAAGTTGTGCACGTAGACCCAGTCGTCCGGCACGTCCCGGGTCGCGGCATGGGACCTCACGAGGGAGCAGGTGTAATTGGTCTTGCCGGTGCCTGATGGGCCTGCCACGTATATGTTGTAGCCTGGACTCGCAATGGCAAGCCCGAACCGCATTGCCTCCACCGCCCGCTCCTGCCCGACCAGGCCCTCCAGCTCGGGGATCTCCTCGGTGGACGCAAAGCCCAGCAACCGGGGATCCCAGGTGCGCCGCAACTGGTCCGGGTCTACGTGAAGTTGCTCTTTCACAGATATACCCCTCCTGAAAGAGATTCTCTTTCAGGTATTTCACACGTTAAATGAATACACCTTTAAAATAACTGCCCTGCCACGTCAAACGGCCAGGGCTCGGGTCCGCCCATCACAACGATCCCCGGCAAACCTTGAAGCTCAGTGAGCACCGCGGGCGATACCAGCAGATGCTCCAGATCCAGGGTATTCCTGATCCGCACGATACGGGGTGCGGCGGGCTTCCCGATCGTGCGCAGTGCCGCCTCGATCGCCGCCTGGTCTGTCTCCAAAGCGATCGGAAGCTTCGCCCGCTCCACAAAAGTCGCCGTCAGTGTATTGAGGTAGGTGGCCGCAAAGTCGACTTTATCGACGAGCCGGCGGGTCGTCAGGTCCGCCAGCCCCATCCCGTTCGCATTGCCGTGCGAGCCCTCAGACAGGTCCAACACGACAATCCGCCTGATCGCGGGCGCCTCGTCCGGAACGCCGCGAATGCCAATGCGCCCGATCACATTTGTGTCCATGCCGGTACCCGAAAAGTCCTTGCCCATCTGATCGACGACCAGCACGTCCAGTTCCGCCACAGGCAGCCGGGGCAGCAGCGTCCTGGCCTGCTGCAATAGTCGTTCTTCTGTCGGGATGAACGCCGTAGGATGTACCGGGACGAGCGCCGCGGTCTCCTCCCGCCCGTTCTCCAGGACCGCGATGCCGCCGACCACCGGCAGGCGCCCCAGCAGCAAGGCGCCGCACTCCCGGAGCCGGGCCGAGAGTTCCGACGGGCCGTAGCTATGAAATTGCCTGGCACCCAGCGGCTTGCCGCAGCCCACGACCAGCATTTTGACTAGCCCGCTCTCCAGCGGCCCGTGGAACGACGTGTGCGGCTTCACGCGATTGATGATCAGGAGCGCGCCGCACCCCAGCAACCGGCTGCAGAAGTAGACAGGCTGCCCATCGCTGGCAGAGGCCACCGCAACCGCATCAACATTGCCCAGCACAGGTGCGTCCACGGACGCTTCGGTGATGCCGAGGCTGCGCAGCACCGCCATCTGCCCCGCTATGGTCCCGCCGCCGTGGCTGCCCATGGCGGCCACCACCACCGGGCTGGCGCCCAGCGCCCGGACATGCCGCACGGTCTCCCGCACCAGAACCGTGATGTTGCGGATGCCTCGGCTGCCTACCGGAATGCCAACGGTCATCCCCGCGGGAATCCGGCCCGCCAGGCCGAGCGCAGCAAGCGCCTCGCAGATGGCCGCCGGCACATCGTCCAGCCGGGCGCCGTCCAACTGCTGCCGAATCGGGATCATGGGCGGGAGCAAGCTGCCACCTCCTGACGGACCACCCCTCCATGATATGGCCGGGCCGCCCGACCTAACCCCAATCACATTCACCCCGCCGCCGTACGTACAGTGTACGGTAGCCATTTCACCGATGAAAGGAACGAGCCCCCATGCCGCTCAGCACCCCGTCCCTGGCGGCCGCACTCGCCCGCAACCCCAGGGTGCATCAGAACTTGAGCCCCGCACAGCTGGCCGAACTGGCCGTCACCCGGGGTGAGGCCACTCTGACAGCCCAGTGCGAGTTGACCGCCCAGACCGGCAAGTACACCGGCCGCTCCCCGCGG
>JAQBPS010000254.1 GCA_028287415.1 Bacillota bacterium
CCTGGGCGATGGTCATTTCTATGCCCTCGACCGGGCGACGGGGCGCGTCAAGTGGCGCCTTGCCGCTGGTCGGCCGGAGGCCCTGAGTGCGCTGGGGGACTATGCCCTCGCGGCACCCGCCGCGTACGATGGCCTGGTCTACCTGTGCGGGCCGGACGGTGTCGTCTCCGCGGTGGATGCCTATACAGGGCAGTCGATCTGGACGGTGGCGACCGGTGGGATGATTACGTCGTCGCCGGCCGTGGCCGAAGGCATCGTTTACTTTGGCTCCCGGGACGAACACATCTACGCGCTTGAGGCGAAGACCGGCGCCGTTGCATGGAAGCGGCACGTCGGGGCGCCTGTCGCCCTGCCGGTGGCCGTCGGTGACGACCGCCTGTTCGCTGTCACCGAGCTTGGTGTGCTATGGGCCGTTGACGGGCATACGGGGGCGGTGGCCTGGAAGGTGTCTGGCGTCGGGGAGCAGGCGCCTATGTTCGCAGAGGTCGTCGTGCTTGCCGGTGGCACTGCACTTGACCCCGCGAACGGCCAGGTGCTCTGGGAGGTGGATGCCGGGGGGGCTATCCCCGTGGCCCGGCAGGACCAGGTGATCTACCCGGGCGGTGTGGTCGATCTGTTCACCGGGGCGCTGCGGTTGGAGCATCCTGATAGCCCGCAGGCAGCGTCAGGTGAGCAACAGGAGGCGGCGGCGGAGCGGGTCGTCACCGACGTACCGGAGGAGGCGGGCGAGCGGGCGGTGGTCCCGCCGCCCGGACTGCCTGTGCGGCTCCACACGGTCGCGGGCGCCCTGGCAGTCGGAGTCGGAGCGGATCAGCGGCTATATGCCTGGAACCCGGATGACAGGCAGCCGGTGTGGATTATTGAGCTCGGCGCACACTGCCATCAGCCACCCGGAATCGCCCCCGGCCAGGTGGTGCTCGCCATGGCCGATGGCTCACTGCGCACATACCGTTTTAACGGCTGATCTATGCCTGATGAAGTGCCAGTTTGATGGCCCCGTGCTGCTATCCAGCATGCCGGGGCTTTTTGCATGGGATTCTCCCCCTTGACAGAGACTACCCGGTGTCATCGACACCAAGTGCTCCGGGAGGGGATGGCAGGATGAAAAGCTGGTTCAAAGGGGTTGCTCTGCTCGGTGCGGTTACCGCTATGACCCTGGCCTGGCCGGGGATTACATACGACGGGCATCTCGCGTTTGCCGAGAAGCGAGCAGCCAAGGACAATCTTCACCTGTTGGCGCAGCTGGTCTGCGGGGAGGCGCGGGGCGAACCGTATGAGGGCCAGGTGGGCGTTGCGGCAGTGATCCTGAACCGTACGCTGGACAGGCGGTGGCCGAACTCAGTGGCCGGGGTGGTCTACCAGACCCACGCATTTGAATCAGTCTCCAACGGGCAGATTTACCGGGGAACCACGCCTCAATGTTACAAGGCGGCACGCGCAGCGCTCAGCGGTTCGGACCCGACCATGGGATCGACCTTTTTCTTCGCACCAGCGAAGACGAACAACCGGTTCATCTGGTCCCGCCAGCAGGTGCGGACGATTGGGCGACACATCTTCGCCAGGTAGGGGGAAAGCGAATGAAATTCCCGCAACGGATCGTCTGGCCCTATCTGCTGCTTAGCGTGGCCCTCTTTGGCGCACTCGGCTTCGGTTGGTCGCAGACGCTGCAGAAGAATCACCTGGCACTGGATAATGAGAACCGCTACATGTCAGCGTTTCACAAGCTGAAGTGGACCAGCGAGAACATTGAGGAGCGCATGTCCCGGCTGGTCGCCACCACGGACCCGAGGCTTCAGGAGAGCCTGCTGTCGGACCTGCGGGTATACAGCGGCCAGGCGGTGGAGCACATGTCGATCCTGCCGCTGCTCACGATGAACACCCCTCGGCTGGGGCACTACCTGAACACACTTCAGGAAAGCACAACCAACCTTCACGACAAGCTCAATGACGGTAGTCGGCTTTCCACTGCGGATTGGCAGCAGGTGGACATGCTCCGCAAGCAGTCGGTGGCCTTCGAGTCCGAACTTTCCAACATGCTGGGGCTTCTAGGCAACCACCTGGTTCACTGGGACGATACCGTTCGGGCAACCAGCCCGGCCCAAACCGGCGAGTTTGCGACCCCGATCACCAGGTCGGTGGCGCTGCTGGAGCAAGCGCTGCCCGTGCCGCCGGGATCAGCGAATGCCCTGGCGCCGGATGCGGGCGGCGTGCAGACCCGGCCTCTGACGGACCCTGGTCCGCGGGTGAATGAGGCGCAGGCCCGGGATGCCGTTCGCCGGTTTTCCGACACCCCGCTGCAAGGGGAGCCCCAGCTGACTCAGACTACCGATCCGCAGGACCAGACGCACCAGTTCTCGCTTTATTACTTCAACGCGACAAAGGCCAGCGGGACACCGGCCACGTTCGGGGTGAGTGTACACGGCGGCCACGTGATTTTCATGATGGACGGGCGCGCCGTGAACGGCCGAAACTTGACGGAGCCGCAGCTTACAGAGAAGGCACGCGCGTTGTTGAGCAGGTGGGGGTATCCGGCTGCGGAGCGGGTTTCCGCGGTGGAGAACGAGGGCACCCTGATCATGGATTTCGCACCCCGTGAGAACGGCGCCGCTGTGCAGACGGAGCTGATCAAGGTCACGCTTGCGGAGGACAATGGTGAGCTGGTGGGCTTTGACGCTCGCAACTACTGGATCAACCATCGCCCGCGCACACTGCCGCCGGCCACGCTCAGCG
This sequence comes from Bacillota bacterium, assembly GCA_028287415.1. Taxonomy (GTDB): domain Bacteria; phylum Bacillota; class Sulfobacillia; order Symbiobacteriales; family Symbiobacteriaceae; genus RYN-353. The sequence continues at coordinate 2,731 of JAQBPS010000254.1, forward strand.
CCGCTCAGGCTCGGGCGCACATCTCGCCCCGGCTGACGGTAGAGTCTGAACCCTCGTTGTCCGTCGTGGCCGACAGGCGAGGTAACGAACGGCTCACCTGGGAGGTACGCAGCCGGCTGGATGATCAGCACTATCAGGTGTTCGTGGATGCCACGACCGGGGAGGAGGTTAACATTCTCCGGGTGGGCGGCGACCCGGCGCCGCCGCTCAACACACCACGCCGATAGCAGAAGGGCGCCCGTCCTGTGCGGGCGCCCTTCTCATGCACATCAGGACGGTTTCAGGATCCGGAACGGAATGCGCAGGAACGGCCAGCGGGGGCCGGGCGGCCGCTGTGGCGTGGGTGGCTCCGGTGCGGGCGGCTCCGGTGCGGGTGGGGTGGTTGGCGGCGGCTGGGCCCCGGGCAGCGGCAACGGCGCACTCGGCTCGGACGGCAGCAGATGGGTCCAGTGGATGGTCGGGTCGACCTCGGTGGGTACTGTGCCGGCCAGGAACCATTCCCGGGCGGTGGGGCAGGAGCGGTTGGCACGCAGCCCTGAGAGGGAGCAAATCTCTTGCCGTGCGACGTCTGCCGGAGGCGCCCAATCACGCTGTGGGCGGTCGTGCAGGGCCCGGCTGGTGAAATCGGCCCAGACGGGGGCGGCGGCTGTGCTCCCCTGACGGTTGCTGGCGCTGTTGTCGTCAGCCCCGACCCAGACGCCCGCCACCAAGTCAGGCGTGTAGCCTACAAACCAGGCGTCCCGACCATCATCGGAAGTTCCGGTCTTGCCGGCCGCAGGGCGCCCGGCAAGCTGGCCGGCCACATTCGCCGCCGTGCCGCCTGGCCGCAGCACGTCTTTGAGCAGGTCCGTCACGATGAAGGCAACGCCCGGCGACATGGCGCGTGATCGTCGGGTATTCTGGGCCGCGATCACGGTGCCGCGCCGGTCCATGATCCGCAGCACGGCGATCGGTTTGACGGCGAAGCCACCGTTAGTGAGCGGCGCGTAGGCCCGGGTTAGCTCCAGCGGTGTCACCTCCGCGCTGCCCAGGCCGATGGTGAGATTGGCCGGTATTTCACCCTCAATCCCCATGCGATGGGCGAGCCCAATTACCGGGCCGGGCTTCAGGATGTTCATCCATTGGGCCGTTACCACGTTGAGTGAGCGGCGCAGCGCATCCCGCATAGCGGCGGGGCGGTTGCTGTACTGGTCCCCCGCATTTCTGGGGCGCCAGGGCTCGCCGGGTGCGGCGCCTGGAAACTCAGCAGGCTTGTCCAGTTGGGTGCTTGCCACGGTGTACAATCGGGTCTCCAGCGCCGCCGCGTAGACGATGGGCTTGAAGGCTGAGCCCGGCTGCTGCGGCTCCGTTGCGCGGTTCCGGTCAACACGTTGCTCCCGGCCGCCAATCATTGCGCGGATGTAGCCGTTGGCGGGATCAAGCGCAACCAAGGCCACCTCTGGCTGACCGGCGGTGCCATTGGCTGTTGCGGGCGGCGCCGCAGTGCGGACTGCCGCTTCAGCGGAGCGCTGTGTCGCCTGGTCAAGGCTTGTCACGATCCTGTAGCCACCCTGATAGAGGTCGTTGGCCACGGCGGGGAAGGTTGTCCTCAGTTCCCTGACAACATAATCGATGAAGTAGGGAGCCTCCTCCGCTGGTTCCTTGCGTTTCGCCAGGTGGATTGGCTCACGCTTCGCAGCCTCCGCGTGCTGCGGCGTTATATAGCCCTGAGCGGCCATCTTATCCAGGACGAGGTTCCGGCGCTGGTGGGTCGCGTTCAGGTGGTAGCCGAACGGCGAGTAATACTCCGGCGCCCGGGGCAGTGCGGCGAGGAGCGCAGCCTCTGCAACGGTAACGGTACGGGCCGATTTGCCGAAGTACGTCTGGGCGGCGACTTCTGCGCCGTACGTCCCCTGGCCCAGGTAGACGACGTTCCAGTACATCGCCAGGATCTCTCGTTTGGAATAGGTGGACTCCAGCTTTACGGTCAACACCGCTTCCCGCAGTTTGCGGGTGAAGGTTCGTTCCTGCGTAAGGTAAAGGTTTTTCGCGAGCTGCTGCGTGAGGGTGCTGCCGCCCTCCACAATGCGGCGGGCGGTCAGGTTCCGCACTGTCGCCCGCACAATCCCGATCGGGTCAAGGCCATGGTGGGCGTAGAACCGATCATCTTCCACAGCGACAAGGGCATTCAACAGGTGCTCCGGCATGTCAATGGCCTGCAGCGCCACCCGGTTCTCGGTGAAGAGCCGGCGAATCGGTGCGCCGGAGGCATCAAGGATCTCGGTCGCTTCCGGCAAGTTTGGTACTGGCAATGGTGTGACGGCAACTGTTATGGCAAAGGCTACACCGAGTGTGAGCGGCACGCCTATCAGAAGGAGAAGCAGGATGCGGGCGACCCTACGCACGAGGCATAGCCACCTCCTGATGCAAGGATGCACTCCGGAGCTCAGTTTTATGTATTCCGACTCTGCCCTGAGGGTTGACGGCTCTGCGTACAGGCTGGTAATATACATTCTTGTCGCCTCACGGTAATGCCGTGATGGCCGGCTCGGTCCAGGCAAAACGCTGTTAGCTAAACCAGAAAATGGTTGGTTGACAGAGCGGATACGGGCGTGGTAAATTAGTCAAGCTGTCGATGACGGCAGCGAGCTTCGCACCTTGAAAACTAGACAGTGTAAGAGAGTTTAAACGCTAAGCGATTGAAGCTAAGAGCCGAACAAATTTTCTACGGAGAGTTTGATCCTGGCTCAGGACGAACGCTGGC
>JAQBPS010000280.1 GCA_028287415.1 Bacillota bacterium
GCGAACATCTCTGCGGGTTTCCAGGGCAAGTACAACACCTGCATTGACACGACCATGACGGTTTCGACCGACGATGGCGCCACCTGGGGCACGAACCGCCGGGTCACGCAAAATAGCTGGGATCCCAGCCTGAATGCGCCGCGGCCGTACCATGGCAGCACGACCTTCATCGGCGATTACTTTGGCGTGGCGATGGACAACAACACGGCCTGGGTTTTGCATGTCAGCACCTACAATGTTGGCGGGATGAACCCCGGCAACTACCAGAAGCAGGTCTCGACGGCGGTTCCGTTGCCGCACAGGTAACAGGGGGGCGCTACCCCGCCGTGTCGCGGCGAAAACGGATCGTCATTCCCGCTCGGGAACGACGATCCGTCCTTTTGTGACAGCGGCGCAGCGCGTCCTTACCCCGTCGCCTTCGCCGACACCGCTGCCATGCGCTGCTCAGCCTCCGACCGCTCCTCGGCCGACAGGTCGGCTTCCAGGTAGCGCCCGATGTCCCGCATCGCCTCAGCGTACAGCGCCAGATCACTCAGCACGACAGCCCGGTTGGAGTACAGCTCCAGGTTGTCCGGCGTCACCGCGATCGCCCGGTTCAGGTCGTTCAGCGCATCCGACAGCCGCCCCGCGTCGTAGGACAGGATGGCCCGGTTGGTGAGCGCCACGACATGCCCCGGGTTGATCGCAAGGGCCGCATCATAGTCCCGCAGCGCGAGATCCGCCTGACCCAGCGCTTCGTACGCCTCCGCCCGGCCGACCAGGGCGATCGGCTCGGCGGGGGCGAGGTCGAGGCACTCCGAATAGGCCCGGACCGCGTCCGCCATCCGGCCAAGCAGCCGGTAGCACTGGCCCAGGTTGCCCAGCACCTCCGGGTATGGCGGGCTCAGCTGGATCGCCTGCACAAAGTCGTCCAGTGCTTCCGCATGCCGTCCCAGCTTCAGGTAGAGGCTGCCCCGGTCATTGTGGTACTCCGAGTAGTTCGGGTCCATCGCGATCGCCTCGGAATAATGTGCGACCGCTTCCTGATACAGGCCCATGGCGCTGTACACCTGCGCCATGTTGAAGACCAGGACGGACCGGTGCAGGCGGTGGGAGTCGGGGGGGAGGGTCCGGTTCATTTGCTCGTAGCCGGTACGGCAGAGGTCGAGGGCGTCCTGGAACCGCTTCTGCCGGTGGCGAACCAGCGCCAGACCATTCCGGTTGAAGACGATGTTATAGACGCGCTCCGTCTCCGGCAGGTCAAGCTGTGCACCGTATGCCAGGCCCTGCTCCAGATAGGCTTCGGCCCTGGCCAGGTCACGGTCCGGCAAGAAACGGCAATAGAGCATCGAGATTAAATAGGTGGGCCGCATCAGATAGTGCGGATCGTTGGTCCGTTCCAGGAATCCCTCAACGATCGCAAGCGCCTCTTCCACGCGCCCGACGGAGACGAGGCAGAAGTACATTTTGTGCGTCCAGTAATCATCGAGTTTGATGGCAACGGGCGGCTTCATGTGCTCCTTCGCGGCGATCCCATACGGCAGGGCGTCCGCGTAGTAGCCCACCTCCGTATAGCGCCCGAAGGCCCAGAGCTGAAGCTCAAAGGCACGCTCCGGCTGGCCGCTCTTCAGCCAGTAGTGGATCGCCTTGGGCGCCAGCGCTTCCCGGGCGATCAGGTCACCCTGCATGCTGGCCTCGGTCGCTTCGGCAAGCCGTGCCATCGCCACGGGATCAACCTGGTCTGCTGCATCGGGTGGCAGGTCCAGGTGTGCCCGGCCGCTGACCAGACCGGCCGCAAACTGCCCGGCCGTGGCTTCGCCAGCCCCGGGAGCGGCTGCGACCAGGAGCGACAGGCGAAACCGCTCGCCGCGCCGCCGCAGCAGATCGGTGATGAACAGCCGGCCGAGGGTGCTCGCCTGATCGAAATCGTCACAGGCAATCGCCAGCGGCGGGTGTGTTCTGCGTGCAAAGAAGCTGTCCAGCAGTTGGATCAGCCCCTGCACAATGCGGTTGGCCCGGTCTGCCGGGTAGTTGCGGACCTTCTCCTGGCTGTTGGCCGTGTCCGTGAGGGTTCTGGCCCGGACCGGAATGGTATGGCGCAGCATGGGCAGCACACTGGTCAGCTCATAGTCGTGCTTCGCAATCAGGTCGGGTGCATCTGCCTGGATCTCCGGCATCAGTGATGCAAACAAGTCAGTGATGCCGGCCCACGGGCCGCCCTCGTGCCAGCTCAAGTTGAGCAAACAGCTGCGCGCACCCTGGTCGCGGGCCTGGTCGACCCACCGCTGGAGCTGCTCCCGGCGGGCCGAGCCGGCTGCTGCCTCCAGCACAATGACACGGCCGGCGTGTGCGAGCGGCTGCTCAGGTAAGGTAGCCATCAATTCCATAACGTCACCTCCGCAGTACGCGCCGATTCCGGATCCACAGATACAAACCCGCCACCTGCACCGTCAGGGAGATGGTACCGATCAGCACCACATCGATGAAGTGGGCGGGATTTTGCCGGACGCCCATCCCGAGCGTCGTGATGATCATCACCGCGTAGTGCCACATCAGCGGAAGGCTGATAAAGCCGAGTGCGCCCAGGGCGACCGCTCGCCCCGCCACCCACACCAGTGCGTACCAGCGAATGACGCGCATCTCGGGGCCGGGGATGTGCGCCTGGTCTACTGGCTTCAGTTTCGGCCACAATCGGGCGGCCTGGTTCCGCAAGAAGGCTGCCGTATCGCCCATGAGGTTCTTGCAGCCGAAGTAGTTCGCCACCACGAAATAGAGGTCGGTCCGCAGGAAGAAATAGCATTGCCAGAGCAGGCGCATCAACGAGACGAACAAGCCCCCGGAGAGGAGGCGGACTGCCATCGCCGACAGGCTCACCCATCCGCTCCGCCCGGCAAAGAGCGAGAGGAGGAAGAGCGAGGCGAGAACGGCGTCGAAGAGCGGCCCGGCAAGAAAGGGCAGGTACCGCTGTTGGCGGGGCACACCCCAGATGCCCGTCATGTCGGTTTCCGCAACGAGAATCCAGAGGCGGTTGCTGATGCCAAGCCGGGAGTCCACCCCGACCGCCCGTGCCGCTAGCAGGTGGGCCATCTCGTGGAGAAAGAGGGTCACCCAGCTGTAAGCCACAAGCGAGAGGGTCAGGAGCGTCATGTTCTCCGGAAAGTAGACGGCGCCCCACCCGGGCACGATCCCCGGCGCAATGATGACGGCTGTGACCGCAAGGCCGATCAGCATGCCGGCCGCCAGTAGCATGGGGCGGCTGAAGATGCGGCTGGCAAGGGACTGGGGAATGCCGGCGAAATGGTACTGCCGGGGAGGTTCGCGGGATGGTTGGAACGGGCCCGCAGGAGCGGCCGCTCCAGTCCTGGGCGCAAGGAACCCCTTTTGCGCCAGGAGCTCCAGAAACTCTGTCAGATCGGGGGTCTCCCCGTACTTGGCGCCGAGCAGGGCCCGCACCTCACCGATGCTTTTCCCCTGTGCGAGGTGATCCAGGACTTCGACACCCTCTGGTGGTACGGCGAGGAACACGGCTGTATCCTGGCGGCCGATGACGACCTCTTCGCCATCTAGCTGGCGCGTGAACGGATACACATCGATCACGGTCAGGTCCTCATACTGGCCGATAGCCGGTCACCTCCCACCCAAGTCCGGGGTCGCCGCCCGTGAGCGACGACCCCGGAGGTCACCGAGACGATTCTGGGTACATGCGACCTAGAGCGGCCAGCAGGGATCGCCGCCGTAGAAAGCGGCAGTGGTCTTGAGGGTCTCGACATCGCGCACGGTGAGCTTCTTCATGGTAACACCTCCTTTTTGTATCGCTGATTAAAAAGTACACTAATTTTGTATTGATACACAAGAGAGTTATTAATTATGGGGACTTAAGTCATGCAGCATGGGACTATAGTCCCATCAGCAGATCTTTATGGAACCTTAATGATTATGCAAGCCGGGTACCAAGGAGTTGGCTATACCCTAATTGGCAGACAGAGCCCTATCATAGCAGCAACCCGACCCTCGTTTGGCCGAGGGTCGGGTTGCTGCGACCTCATCATTCTGGCAATTGCCGCAATCAGTGGCCTCCTCGGATTCTTTCAGGAGCACTCCGCCGCGAACGCTGTCGAGCGGCTCCTGAATCTGGTCAAGGTCGAAGTGAAAGTACTTCGAGATGGCGCCGAGGTCAAGATCCCGGTCGCATCGGTTGTGCCGGGCGACATCGTCAATCTATCTGCCGGCAGCGCCCTCCCCGTCGATTGTCTGGTCCAGACTGCCACGGACCTGCGTCCGCTGGGCCACGCTGGGTGCGGCTACCGCCGAACATGAGTCAAGCCATGCGTTGGTTCATCGCCAGTTTGCTGATGCTCGTGTCGCTGGTCGGAGTGGCGTACGCACAGGGCCTTGACACCGTGACCCTGCCGAATGGCGAACACGTGTCCGTCGAACAGGACCTCAATCGGACCATCATCACCCTGTCCAACGGCGTTCAAGTGACCCGCACCCAGATGGACAACAACGCTTCGGGCTGGGGCGGCGCCGTCAACCTCAGCAGCGCCGACCTGGACAAGGCGCAAAAGGCGTACGACCTATGGCTCAGGCAGCACCCGCCCGCCCGCAAGCGATCCGGCAACCCGGTCGCTGCGGTCCTTCCACACGACGTGCTTCCGGGTGAACAGCGTCGGTGAGGTAAGTCCAGCTGCCGCGCCCAGGGTGAACAGCCCCTGGCGCATCGGCGACGGCGGCGTTGATGGGACATTGGGTTTGTTAGCAGTCTGACCCCGACCCTCGATTGAGGGTCGGGGTCAGCGTATTGGCCGCCAGCGCCATACTACCTCAGGGCAGCATAGTTCGCCTTGTCATCCCACATGTGCTGGAACTCCTGCGCCCAGGTCTTCGCCATAGCCGGGTCCGGGATCACCACCAGCACCTCGTCATTCGTGGTCGTGGCCGCTGCGCTGTAGTTATAGCTGCCGGTGGTCACGATGGCCTTATCAGCGATCGTCACCTTGAGGTGCATCAGGCCCGAGTGCGTGTTCTCCTTCACCGGAATGCCGGCGTCCATGAGGGTGCGGAGTGCCACGGTCTGGCTTTTTCCGGCCGCCTGGATTTTGTCCGTCATCACGCGGACGGTGACGCCGCGCTTGTGGGCATTCAGCATCGCCTTGACGATCTCGGCCTTGGTCAGGCTGTAGATGGCGACGTCCAGGCTCTGCTTGGCGCCGTCCATCACCGCGATCAGGGCCGTTTCGGGATGCTCATCAGCCTGGGTGAAGTAGGCTTTGACCCTGGTGCTTTGGGCAGCGGCGGCCTGTGGCGCGGCTTGTGGCGCGGCCTGGCCGGCGATCGAGGCGACGGGGGCCGCTGAGCAGCCCGTCAGCAGCAGTAAGAGG
>JAQBPS010000325.1 GCA_028287415.1 Bacillota bacterium
TACTCCGGGCCAAAGTAGTCCGCCACAAAGCTGGGCATTGTGCCGAAGCCACCGCCGTAGCAGAGGTAGATCAGGGCAGTGATCGCCGAAAACATCGCCACATTCGTCGTGAGCAGCAGCAGTCCGAACAGGACTGCCTGCATCAGGTACATGATCAGGAAGACGCGGGGGCGCCCGATCCGATCCGACACCCAGGCCCAGAACAGCCGGCCGCCCCCGTTGAACAGGCCCATGAAGCCGACCAGGGCGACCGCCGCTGCGGCCGTCATGCCGACCGTCTCCACCGCCAGCGGCTTGAGCGTGGAGATGATCATGATGCCTGCGCACACGTTGAGGAAGAGCATCAGCCAGAGCATCCAGTACTGTGGCGTCCGGAGCGCCTCTGCCGCCGTGTAGCTGCGGCCAACAGCCTTTGCTCCGCCTTCCCCGGGTGACCACCCCGGCGGGCGCCAGCCATTGGGCGGCAACGTGAAGGTAAGGGCCCCGAGCGTGACGATCACCCCGTAGCCGAGCCCCATCCAGAGGAGGGTGCTGGCCACGCCGTACCGCGGGAGCCAGTAGCTGACGAACGCGGTCATAATCATCGCACCGACGCCGAATCCGGCCACCGCAAGGCCGGTGACCACGCCGCGCTTGTCCGGGAACCATTTCACGAGGGTCGCTACGGGCGTGATGTACGCAAACCCATTGCCGAGCCCCCCAATGACCCCGTACCCGAGAATGATCATCAGGAGGCTCCCGGCGGCGGCGCCGTATGCGGCGATGATATAGCCCAGTCCATAGAGGATGCCGCCCGTCACGGCGACCCGTCGCGGGCCGACGCGGTCCTGCCAAAGTCCGCCGAGCAGGCAGCCCAGACCCAGGAAGAAGATCGCGGACTCGAACATGCCAGCGACCAAAGTCGCAGACCAGCCGCCTACCTGCATGATGGGCGTGGTCAGCACGGAGTAGCCGTAGACGGCGCCAAGGCTGAGTTGCATGATGATCGCAGCGACTGCGATCGCGTTCCGGTTGCCTTGCGGTTTTGTCTCGATCAAGAAAGTGCCCCCTTTGATCACGTCATCCCGTGACCAATGTGAGGCGTTGTCGACGCTTTTATCCGTATCGGCGGCGAAAGCGCGGCGACTTCGATGCATGAGCGGGTCAATCAAGGCAACTCTATCGCTAGAGCAAAGCGGCGGCTTGTCTGTCCCCTTGGCTAGCGACAAGGCTGTCGACGAGGAGTGGTGTGAGCGAAGATGAGCGAGCAAGCGTTTACAATCCGGGTTGATGGCAAGGACGTCACCTGCCAGCCGGGCGAGACGATTTTGAATGCCGCTGAAGGCCACGACATACGCGTTCCCCACATTTGCTACCATCGCAATCTGGGCCCGATCCGCACTTGTGACACCTGCCTGGTGGACGTGAACGGGGAGCTGCGGCACTCATGTGCCACGGTGGCAGAGCCAGGCATGGAGGTTCAGACCGCCTCGAAGTTTGCGCGGGCGGCCCAGCAGGAGGCGATGCAGCGGATCCTGGAAAACCATGAACTCTACTGCACGGTGTGCGACAACAACAACGGCAACTGCCGGGTCCACAACACGGCCGAGCTCCTGCAGGTCGACCACAACAAGTATGAGTTCCGGCCCAAGCCCTACCCGCCCGATGTGAGCCATCCGTTCTATCGCTACGAGCCTGACCAGTGCATTCTGTGCGGCCGCTGCGTTGAGGCCTGCCAGGACCTGCAGGTGAACGAGACGCTGTCGATCGACTGGAGCCTGGAGCGGCCGCGTGTGCTGTGGGATGGCGGTGTGCCGATCAACGAGTCCTCGTGCGTATCCTGCGGGCACTGCGTTACGGTCTGTCCGTGCAACGCCCTCATGGAGAAGGACATGCTCGGCGAGGCGGGCTACCTGACGGGCCTTCCGAACCAGGTGATGCTGCCGATGATCGACCTGACCAAGGCGGTGGAGCCGAGCTACGAGGGGATCTTCGCGATCTCCGAGGTCGAGGCGGCCATGCGCGGTCCCCGCATCAAGCGGACGAAGACCGTGTGCACGTATTGCGGCGTCGGTTGCAGCTTTGAGGTCTGGACGAAGGACCGCAAGGTGATCCGGATCGAGCCCCAGGTGGAGGCGCCCGCGAACGGCATCTCGACGTGCGTCAAGGGCAAGTGGGGCTGGGAGTTCGTCAACAGCGACGAGCGCCTGACCGCCCCCCTGATCCGCCGTGGGGACACGTTTGTCGAGGCGACCTGGGACGAGGCGATCAGCCTGATCGTCGAGCGGTTGACCGAGATCAAGAAGAAGCACGGTGCGGGATCGATCGGCGTGATCGCTTCCTCCAAGGCGAGCAATGAGGACAACTTTGCCGCCCAGAAGTTCGCCCGGGCGGTGCTGGGCACGAACAACGTCGACAACTGCTCCCGCTACTGCCAGTCGCCGGCAACCGCCGGCCTGATGCGCACGGTGGGCCTGGGCGGCGATGCGGGCAGCATCTACGACATTGCCAGCGCCGACCTGGTGATGATCATCGGGGCGAATCCAGCCGAATCCCACCCCGTGCTGTCGACCCGTGTCAAACGCTCCCACAAGCTGTTCGGACAGAAGCTGATCGTCGCCGACCTGCGCGGCCACGAGATGGCCGACCGCGCCGACCTGTTCGTCAGCCCGCTCCCCAGCACCGACCTGATCTGGCTGAACGCCGTCGCCAGGTACATCCTGGACCAGGGATGGGAGGCCAAGGAGTTCATCGCACAGCGGACGAACGGCATGGAAGAGTTTGTGAAGTCGCTGGACAAGTATACGATCGAGTACGCTGAACAGATGACCGGCATCAGCCGGGAGCAGCTCGTGAAAATCGCCACCATGATCCATGAGGCCGACAACACCTGCATTTTGTGGGCAATGGGTGTGACGCAGCACACGATGGGCACGGACACGAGCACCGCCATCTGCAACCTGCTCCTGCTCACCGGCAACTTCGGGCGGCCCGGCTGCGGCGGCTACCCGCTGCGCGGCCACAACAACGTGCAGGGCGCCTGCGACTTCGGCACCATGCCCGCCTGGTTCCCCGGTTACGAGGCCGTGGAGGACGCCAACGTGCGGGCCAAGTACGAGAAGGCCTGGGGCGTGACGCTGGAGTCGAAGCCGGGCATCAACAACCACCAGATGGTCGCGGCGATCCACGACGGGCACATGAAGGCGATGTACCTCTTCGGTGAGGAAATGTCGCTGGTCGACAGCAACTCGAACCATGTGGAAGATGCCTTTGAGAAGCTGGACTTCTTTGTCGTCCAGGACATCTTCTTCAGCCGGACGGCGCGCTTCGCGGACGTAGTGCTGCCCGCAGCGCCGAGCCTGGAAAAGGACGGCACCTTCACCAACACCGAGCGGCGGATCCAGCGCTTCTACAAGGCGTTGGAGCCGATCGGCCAGGCGAAGCCCGACTGGCAGATCTTCCAGATGATCGCCAAGCAGATGGGGCACGACTGGCACTACACGCACCCAAGCGAGATCATGGCGGAAGCCGCCAGCCTCGCCCCGATTTTCGCGGGCGTCACCTATGAGCGGCTCAAGGAGTGGAACAGCCTGCAGTGGCCGGTCGCCCCGGACGGCACGGACACGCCGGTGCTCTACCTGAAGCGCTTCGGCTTCCCGGACGGCAAGGCCCGGTTCTTCCCGGTCGAGTGGACGGAGCCGTACAATGCGGGTAAGGAGTACGACCTGCACCTGAACAACGGGCGCATTCTGGAGCACTTCCATGAGGGCAACATGACCTACCGCAACGACGGGCTCACGCACAAGGTGCCGCGCGAGTGGGTGGAAGTCTCGCCGGACCTGGCCAAGGAGCGTGGCATCGAAACGGGTGCCCTGGTGCGTCTCACCTCGCCCTACGGCGAGATCGAGACACGGGTCGTCGTCACGGAACGGGTACACGGGAACGAGGTCTACATGACCATGCACACGCGGGACGAGGAGCGGGCGGTCAACCGCCTCACCAGCAGCTTCCACGACCGTGTCACCCACACGCCGAACTACAAGGAGATGGGCGTGAAAATGGAGGTGCTGGAGGCGACGGGCGAGGACCCGATCCCCAGCTGGAACTGGCGTCACGCAGAGCGGGTGCCGCAGCTGGGCGTGCTGGTGGAAGAAAAGTGGAAGCGGCCCGACTACGTGCCGATCTCTCAGGTGCTGGCGAAGGAGGGGTTTGCGGATGGCCAAGCAGCTCAGCAACATTGAAAAGCGGGTAATGACCCAGGCCGAGAAGGATGCGCAGTCGCTCGGCCAGATCATGGGGGCGGTGACGGAGCAGAAAGAGGCGCTGATGGTCTTCCTGGACGTCATCGGTGAGCTGCATCAGGCGGGCGTACTGGAGACCCTGCGTGGCATGTTGAAGTCCCGGACGAAGATCGGCGTGATTGCCCTCGGCCAGCTGAACAAGTCCGGCGCACAGCACCTGGTCAGGAATGGCTTCAGTGCTGTGCAGTTCCTTGCAGCGATGGATCCCGCCCGCTTGCGTGTGATGCTCGATTCAGTGACCAGGGGCATGGAGAAGGCCGAGCCCGCTGACCACCGCATTGGCGTAATGGGCTTGATGGGCACGCTGCGCGATCCGGAGGTGAACGCAGCTTTGAGCACGATGATCAACTTCCTGCGGGGCATGGGCCAGGGGTTGGGTCAGGGAGCGCAGCACGTCCACTGAGTAACCGTGAAGAGGCGGGGATAAAGCATGCCAGTCCACAAGTTCATGGTGCAAGGCATCCGCAATGAGCAGGATGTGCACAAGATCCGTCACGCCCTTGGCGAGACGTTCGGCATTCAGGAGATTACGGTGGATGCGATGCGGGGCGAAGTGCTGATCAGCTACGACAACACCGCCGGTTCCCGCGAGGATTTCCGCGAGGCGATTCGCAGTTCGGGCTTTGCGATCCCGAATGAGGACGTCACGATCACCAGTTGACGGGAGGTGGCAAGTAATGGCGCGTACCTGTGAGATCTGCGGCGGCACGGAAGCCGAGCAGGACGAGAAGAAGGCGGGCGCAAAGAGCGTGATGGACACGCTGTTTGTCTGCGAGACCTGCCGCAAGGAGCGGCAGTCGCAGCTGGAAGTGAAGATGTAGGCTGCGTGGCGCGAACAAGCCCGGCTCCCCTTGGTGGGAGCCGGGCTTGTTCAATGGATCCGCTATGAGGAGCAAGAGCGCTATACCCGGACGGTGCTTGGGTTTCTCGCCGGGAGCGCTACTGCTACCGCTTGAGCATGTTCTTGACCACGAACCAGAGGTTGCCCGGGCGCTCTGCAATCCGGCGGGTGAAGTACGGGTACCACATCTGCCCGTAAGGCACATAGCACCGGATCTGGTAGCCTTCCCGCGCCAGCTGCTCCTGCCAGCTCATGCGCACGCCGAAGAGCATCTGGAACTCGAACCGGGAGCGGTCGATCCCGTGCTCCGCCGTGAACTGCTTCGCCCAGTCAATGATCCGCTCATCATGCGATGCGATCGCCGTGTATTTGCCGGCCAACAGCAGGTTTGCGACCAGCTTCTTGTAGTTCTCATCCACGTCGGACAGCTGTGGGAAGGCGTGCTCCGGGGGCTCCTTGTAGGCGCCCTTGACGATGCGCAGCTTCGCGTCCACCTGTTTGAGCGCTTCAATATCCTTTTCCGACCGATACAGGTAGGCCTGGATGACGGTCCCGACGTTGTCAAAGCCCTGCTTGCGCAGGTCATAGTAAATCTCCAGGGTGGCGTCGGTGTACGGGGTGTCCTCCATATCAATCCGGATGAAGTTGTTCGTCTCCGCAGCCTTGGCGACAATCGTGTGGATGATCTCCTCCGTCAGCTTGCGGTCGAAGGAGAGGCCCATCTGCGTCAACTTGAGCGAGGCATTGGCGTTGACCCTTTCCCGCTGAATACCCTCCAGCAGGGTGAGGTAGGCCTCACACATCTCACGGGCCACCTGCTCCGAGAAAACGCCCTCGCCAAGGTAATCAAGCGTCACCAAAATCCCGCGTCGGTTGAGATCCCTGACCACTTCCAGCGCCTGCTCCAGGCTCTCCCCGGCCACAAACCGGGAGGCGCCCAGCTTCATGCCGACCTTGAGCGCCAGCTTCGTGACCGCCTGATTCGCGGCGATGGAGAGTACGAACTTGCGATAGTGGGGAGTAAGGTCCATATCCCTGACCTCTTTCTGCGATAAACGTAATAATGGCAGACCTCCATATATTATGGAATGCCCGCAGACTTTCCTGCCATCCGCTGCGTGCTGCAGGAAATCACTGTGCAGACACGAAAGAATATTAGAATATAAATCGTGCTGGTGGTGACGGGCGTGTATCGAGTGCCGATCAGCGAGGTCCGTTCCGGCATGCGGCTGGGTAAGTCGGTGCGCATGCCTGGCGGGCGCATCTTGCTCCAGGCCGGCACCGAGTTGAAGGCCGCCTATCTGGAGCCTCTGAAGCGACACGGCATCGCCGCCGTCTATGTCATCAATGAGCTGGCGCCCGATGTGGAGCCGGCTGACGTCGTTTCCGACGAGGTCCGCAGCGGCCTGTCCACCGATTTCCGGCAGTTGCTCTCCCAGCTGAGCGACGCGTTCGCAGATGCCAGTAAGCGCTATCGCGCCCAGATCAACATCGGGCCGCTGAAGCAGGCTGTGGCGAACCTTGTCGATGAACTGCTGGTGGATCGCAACGCCGTGGTGAACCTCCAGGACATCCGCACCGCCGACGAATATACGCTCGGCCACTCCGTCAATGTCTGCATCCTCTCCGTGCTCCTGGGCACAGCGCTGGACTACAATGTTGGCGAGCTGCGGGACCTGGGGCTGGGCGCCCTCATGCACGATATCGGCAAGGTGGCGATTCCGCCGGAGATCCTGCGCAAGCCCGGTGTGCTTACGCCGGAGGAGTTCGCGTTGATGAAGACGCACACCACGCTCGGAGCTCAGATCCTGCGGGACCAGGGTTTTGTCAGTTATACGGCTGCGAGCGTTGCCCTACAGCACCACGAGCGCTGGGAGGGCGGGGGCTACCCGCTCGGGCTCAGCGGTGATCAGATCTTCAAGTTCTCCCGCATCTGCGCGATCGCTGACTGCTACGACGCGCTCACGGCTGACCGGGTGTACCGCAAGGGAATGCCGCCGGCCAGGGCCAGGCAGCTCCTGGTCGAGGAGATGCGGCACTTCTTTGACCCGGAGATGCTGGGCACGTTCCTGCCCCTGACCGCACCCTACCCGGTTGGATCCATGGTGGAGCTGACCGATGGCCAGGTGGCCGTCGTGGTGGCGGTTGAGCGGCGCAATGTGGAGTGCCCGCGGGTGCGCGTGATCCTCGGGGCGGACCGGGCCGGGCTCGCCGAGCCGTACGAGATCGACCTGGCGCTCCATTCGGCCACGGAGATTGCCCGACCCTTCCAGGAGATCGTGCCGGAACTGCCGCCGGATCTGCTCGCTGCCGACGGTTAGCCGTAACAAGCCGCCCAATTTGATATACTAAAAGGAGAAGGAAACGTAAGGATGGGTGCTGCTGATGGCCGCGGACGAGCGTACACCTGCGGAGCGGACTCCGCCCGGGCAGATCCTGACCCGGGACTGGCCGGTCCTTCACTACGGCAATGTGCCAAAGGTCAATATCGCGAACTGGCGCTTCCAGATTTACGGCGTGGTTGCGGATGAGCTGATGCTCACCCGGGAGGACTTCATGAAGTTGCCCCGCAGCAAGGTGCGGTGCGACATCCACTGCGTCACGCACTGGAGCCGGTTGGACAACGAGTTTGAGGGCGTGCTACTCAAAGATCTGCTGCAGCTGGTCAAAGTGAAGCCGGAGGCCCGGTATGTCATGTTCCATGCCGCGGGCGGGTGGAATACGAACCTCCCTCTGGCAGACCTCATGCATGATGATGTCCTGTTCGCCTGGCGCTGGAATGGTCAGGATCTCTCGGTTGAGCACGGCTGGCCGATGCGGACCGTCGTGCCCCACCTTTATTTCTGGAAGAGCGCCAAGTGGGTCAACGCCATGGAGTTCATGGCTGAGGACCGACCGGGCTTCTGGGAGCAGAACGGTTACCACCCGTATGGCGACCCATGGCGTGAACAGCGCTTCAGCGACGAATGGTAAGCGAAACAGCAAGGGGCGCCCTCAGGTAGGACGCCCCTTTTGTACGCAATTTGTTGTATTATCTAAATAGAGATGGCCGATGGCTGGCGGCAGTCACCACAACACCAGCGGCCATGACGAGCGGCAAGGTCACGAGTATGGCGGAGCACCAGCCGGGGAGAAGGGGCGTGCGGGGTGTGAGCAGCACTTCTGCCAGGAACAGCAGTGCGCTGAGGGCTGAAAACGCACCCTGCAGGCCCAGCCAGAGCAGCGGGCGTATGCCGGCCTGCCGATGGCCGTGCCAGGCGACCATGGCGAGCACGGCCCAGTACAGCAGGTGGAGGCCGTTGACGGCGGGGGGCAGCAGGGACTGCATAGCCCTGACCAACCCCGGACTCGCCATGATGACTTCTTCCAGGATGACGATGACCGCCGTAATCGCCA
>JAQBPS010000331.1 GCA_028287415.1 Bacillota bacterium
AGGTGGTTACTGCGACCCTCGAAACAATTGCCGACAGCGTCAAGCGGGCCGGCGTGAAGTCGCCGGCGATGATCATCGTCGGTGAGGTGGTCGGGCTGGCGGACCGATTGGGCTGGCTCGGCTCGAAGCCGCTGTTCGGCCGCAGGGTGCTCCTGCCCACCCTCGGCGGCGGCAATGCCGTCACCGACCTGGCGGCGCCTCTGCGGTCCGCCGGCGCTGAAGTCTGGGTGTGGCCGGTCGGGTCGGCAGTGGACGCCGAACTGGGCGAAGCCGTGCGCACGATCGAGCGATACGATGCCGTGCTGCTGGCCGGTCCCGATGCGGTCCCCCGGTTCCTGGCGCAGTTGCTGGCAGCCGGGCTGGACGCCCGGACGCTGTACCGCCTGCGGGTCGGCGCCGACGACGCACCGACTGCGGCCGCGCTACGGGCCGCAGGCCTGCGGCCCGACTTTGTCGGGGTTGCTGACGAGACGGCTCTGGCCGGCATCAACCGGCTGCTGGTTGCCGGCGAGGCTGGTGCAGCCGGCCTGATCGCAACTGAACTGCGGGAGATCGGCATCCGCGCCGACGCCGCCGCGACTCATGCCATTCACCCCCGCACGGAGCTGGCACCGCTGCTGCGGGAGGCGCTGGCGGCGGGCGACATCTCTGACCTGCTGCTGCCCGACCCGGCCCTGCTGCCGGTCCTGCTGGACCTGCTCCAGGACCCGGACTTGCTGGCGGGCGTGCGCATGGCCGAGACGCCAGACGCCGTGCTGACTGCCGCGCAGCCGGCCCTCATATAGCGATGGCACGGGGAATCCTTTTGGTAGGCCACGGCACGCGGGACCCGGAGGGCAACGCGCAGTTCATGGCGCTGGCGTCCGCCCTCGCAGGCCGCCGTTCCGAGCTCGCCCTGGAGCCCTGCTTCCTTGATCACGCTGAGCCCGGCGTGCAGGCGGGCATCGACAGGCTTGCTGCCCGGGGCGTGGACCGGGTTGGCATCGTGCCGCTGTTCCTGTTCGCCGCCGGGCATGCCAAGCGGGACATGCCGGCTCACCTGGCAACAGCCCGGCAGCGCTACCCGGGGATCAGCTTTGGTATGAGCGACGTGCTCGGTGTCCAGCCTGCGCTGGTCGCTGCCTGTGCCGCCGCCCTGAGCGCTGCGGAGGCCGAGGTGCCAGTCATGAACCGGCCGCAGGCGCAGGCCCCGGGCGTGAACCGGGCGGAGACGGCCGTGCTGCTCGTAGGACGGGGCTCGAGCGACCCCGACGCCAACGCCGACCTCCACAAGGTCGCCCGCCTCATCTGGGAGGAGACGGGCTACGGCTTTGTCGAGTGTGCCTACAGCGACGTCACCCGCCCCCGAGTCGACGACGGGCTTGCCCGCTGCATCAGGCTGGGCGCCCGCAGGGTGATCCTGCTGCCGTACTTTCTGTTCCGCGGTGTGCTGATGGAGCGGCTGAAAACCTTGCTGGCCACCTGGCAGGCGCAGGAGCCGGGCACCGAGTTCGCCTTTGCGGGCGCCGAAGGGCTCGGCGGCTGGCCGGCGCTTCAGGAGCTCATCCTGGAACGTGCCGACGATGCGCTGGCACAATGAGCGACTGAGAAGAAAGCCGGGTGGCTGTTGCCACCCGGCTTTCTTCTCAGCTTTTCATCTTCGGATCGAGCATATCCCGTAGCCCGTCGCCCAGCAGGTTGATCGACATCACGGTGACGAAGATGGCGATCCCGGGCCAGTACGCCATCCACGGTGCGATTGTCAGGTACCCCTGGGCGAAACGCAGGGTGGAGCCCCAGGCGGGCGCCGGGGGCTGGATGCCCAGTCCCAGGTAGCTGAGGCTCGCCTCCGCGATAATCGCCGAGGCGGTGGCCAGCGAGGCCTGCACGATCACCGGCCCGACAATGTTCGGCAGCACGTGGCGGAACATGATTCGCAGGTCGCCGGCGCCCAGGGCCCGGGCCGCCTGCACATAGTCCTGCTCCCGCTGGGCCAGCACCTGGCCGCGCACCACCCGGATGACAGCCGGTGTGAAGCCGATGCCGATCGCGATCATGGCCTTGCCCAGCCCGGGACCCAGGACGGCGGCCAGGGCCAGCGCGAGGATCAGGAACGGCACCGCCTGAAGGGCGTCGGTGATCCGCATGATCACCACCTCGTCCCAGAAGCCGCGATAAAAACCGGAGATCAGGCCGATGGGCAGGCCGACCGCCACGGCGATGCCGACCGAGATCACACCGGCGGCAAGCGAGCTGCGGGCGCCGTACATCACCCGGGAGAGTACGTCCCGGCCCAACTCATCTGTGCCGAACCAGTGGCCCCCACCCGGCGGCTGGAGGGTTACCGCGTAGTCCTGTGTGAGCGGATTGTACGGGGCGAGCCACGGAGCGAGCACGGCGGCCAGCACCAGAACTGCCAGCACCGCCGCGCCCGCCACCGCCAGCTTGTTTTTCCGGAACCGGAGCCAGAGATCCCGCGGCACCGAGGGCGCCCGGGCCGGCGTTATCGGTGGCGCACTTGTCGCGGGAACAGCCATGGCTAACCCCTCTCTCCGGCGAGCGTGATGCGTGGGTCGACCAGGGAGTAAATCAGGTCCACTGCGAGGTTGACCGCCATCACCATGAAAGCGGCGAAGAGCACGCAACCCTGGATCACGGGGATATCCCGCTGAAAGATGGCGTCAACGATCAGCCTGCCGAAGCCGGGAATGGTGAAGATCGTCTCGGTGATGACCAGCCCGCCGATCAAGGCAGCCACCTGGAGGCCGCTCGCGGTGATCACCGGGATCAGGGCGTTGCGCAGCGCATGGCGCATCACCACGATCCACTCAGCGACGCCCTTGGCGCGAGCAGTGCGCACGAAGTCGGCCCTGAGCACTTCGAGGAGGCTCGCCCGCGTGTACCGGCTGATCACCGCCGCCTCCCGGGCGCCGGTCGCGAGTGCCGGCAGGATCATCACCATCAGATTCTGCTTCGGACTCTGCCAGAAGGGAACGTAGCCGGACGTGGGCAGCCACTTGAGTTTGAGTGCGAAGAGCATCATCAGCATGATGCCCAGCCAGAAGCTGGGGATCGACTGGCCGGCCAGGGCCAGCACGCTCCCGGCCATGTCGGCGGCCCCGCCCCGCCGGGCCGCCGTGTAAACACCCACGGGCACGGCGACCAGCATCGCGAAGAGGAACGTCAGGAAGGCCAATTCCAGAGTCGCCGGCAGCCGCTGTATGATCAGGCCGGCCACGGGCTGTCGGTCCACCAGCGAGCGGCCGAGGTTGCCGCGGACCGCTGCGCTCAGCCATGCCGCATACTGCACCGGCAGGGGCCGGTCGAGACCCAGATCCTTGCGCATGCGCTCCACGGTCTCACGGGGCGCCTCCGGCCCCAGGATCACTGTGGCCGGGTCGCCGGGCACCAGGTGGATCAGGCTGAAGGCGAGGATGCTGACCAGCAGGAGGATCGGGATCATCAGTGCGACGCGGCGGACGAGATAGGTCAGCAAAGCTTTACCCCCCCTGAGGCCGGGTTTACTTGGTGAGGGTGGCCGTCCGAATGAGGCCGTCGGGCATCGGGACGAACCCCTGCACGGTCGGGCCGAGGCCCTTGACCTCCTGCGGATGCCACAGGTAAATGTAGGGCAGATCCGCATCGGTGATCTTCATGATGTCGCCGTAAATCGCCTTGCGCTTGCTCATGTCGCTCTCCAGGCGGGCATTGTCGAGCAGTTGGTCGACCGGTTTGTTGCTGTACCCGGCGTAGTTGTTGCCGGCGCCGGTGTAGTTGAACGCATAGATGTTGCCGTCCGGATCAACCCGCCCGGACCAGCCCACCTGAGCCATGTCGAAGTCCTTCTTGGCGAGCTTGTCCAGGATCTGGCCGAACTCCTGCTGTTCAATAGTGACCGTGATGCCGGCGTCGCCCAGCATCTGCTGGACCATCTGGGCGATCTGCTGGCTGACGGGCGAGGGCGAGACTTTGAGCGAGACGGTCACCTTGCCGGTCACGCCGGCATCGGCGAGGAGTTGCTTGGCCTTCGCCACATCGCGCTTCGGGGTGGCGGCGCCGGCGTTGGCGGGGGTGCCGGGCGGGAAGGGGCTGGCGCCGGGGACGGCGATCTCGCCGAACACCACCTTGACCAGGGCCTCACGGTCGACGGCAGCATTGATCGCCTGGCGCACTTCCTTCTTGTCCAGCGGCGCCCGGTTTACGTTCAGCCACAGCCCCTGGAAACCGAGGCCCGGGCCAATGGCCAGCTTGACGCGGTTGTCGCTCTTGAGGCTCGGCACCTGCTTGCCCGGTACCGTATCGATCACGTCGAACTGACCGCTCTGCAGGTTGACCAGTTTCACGTTCTCATCGGTGACCGTCTTGTAGACGACGCCCGCCGCTTTGGGCAGGCCCTGCTGCCAGTAGCTCTCGTTCTTCACCAGCGTGATCGAATCGCCCTTGATGCGCTCCTTGAACTTGAAGGGCCCGGTGCCGACGGGGTTGTTCAGAAAGTCGACGCCGGCCGCCTTCGCCGCGGTCGGGCTGACCATCATGCCTGCCCGGTCGGACAGCGTCGCCAGGAAACCGGAGAACGGATTCTTCAGTTCGATTTTGACCGTGGCCGGGTCGAGAGCAGTCACCTTGTCGACGTCCTTGATCTCCGCGAGGCGGGGCGAGTTCAGCTTCGGATCCCGCATCCGCTCAAAGTTGTATACGACCGCCTCCGCATTAAAATCGGTCCCGTCGTGGAACTTGACCCCCGTGCGCAGGTTGAAGGTGTAAGTCTTGCCGTCGGGGGAGATCTGCCATTTTTCCGCCAGCATGGGTACAAAGTTCAGGTCCTTGTCGATCTCCACCAGCTTGTCAAAGAGGCTCGCAAAGACCTGACGGTCGACGAGGGCCGTGGACTGGTGCGGGTCGAGCTTGGGGGGATCGGCGTTGAGTGCGATGTTGATCACGGCGTTCTTGTTGGGGGCAGTGGTCGGCGGAGCGGTCGGCACGGTGGGCTGCTGTCCGGAGCCGCTGCTGCAGCCGGAGAGGATCAGGGCGGCGCCCAGGACGGCCGCGGTCAAGGTACGGGTGAGCGGTTGCTTGTGCATGGCTGTCAGGTTCTCCTTTACGTAACGTGTTAAGCGTGCGGAATACACAGAGTGCTTGAGGCGGTCGGGAGTGGAAACTTTTTATAGCCGCAGATTTCGCAGATTACGCTGATTCGGACAATTAACATATTTTACCTGGTATATATATTTTTGTACTAAATCAGCGTAATCCGCGAAATCTGCGGCAAAATAAATGCCTTAAAAAAACCCGACTTCGCACACGTCGTTCTTTCACAGCCTGATTATGGTGCTAAACCCACCAGCGATTGTGACGATAATTCGGTGCACAATCGATTGTTCCTTTATACGAATTAAATAATTGAGGAAAAAGAAAGTCAGGGTGGGTCGGGACCAGAGGGCCATTAACACAAACGTTTGTACCTACCTGAGCTTAAATGACACCCCCGGCGCTGCCCAACTCGGGCCGCACCGGGGGTGTTTTCAATGGATTGTCGATCATTGCCGCGGTTGTACATAGAAAACATCAATCACAAGCAAGAAGGAATAGCTGTTTCTGTACGTGAACAATATGCGCTAGTAATATATTCACAATACAAAGGTTTGACTAAATCAATGCGGTACATTGATAAGTCTAACTGAACTGGGGGTGTCCGG
>JAQBPS010000369.1 GCA_028287415.1 Bacillota bacterium
GGCAATGTTCGCCGCCCTCACGACCGGTGGGTCGACCAATGCGGCCCAGTACAGCGACCCTGAGATCGATCAGTTGCTGAACAAGGGCCGAATCACCGCCGATCAGAGCGAGCGGAAGAAGATCTACGATGAGGTGCAAATAAAGCTGGTGGCCAAGGGCCCGATGGTCTACACCTTCGCCACGTACCAGTATTACGCCGCGTCGCCGAAGCTCCAGGGCTACCACGCTGAGGTGGTGGGCGCCTTCCGCAATCTCGCGTACAGCTGGCTGACGAAATAGCAGGGTTGCATAAGGGGGGGCAAGCCCCCCTGAGGGGTGGTTAGCTCAGTGTTCACGTTCGCGGTCAAGCGGCTCCTGTGGGCGATTCCGACCCTCCTGGGCGTCACCGTGGCAACCTTTTTGATGATCCACCTGATTCCCGGCAACGTGGTGCAAGTGATGCTGGGCACCAGTTCCGCCTTGTCGCCCCGGCAGATGGCCGAACTGTCGGCACTATACGGGTTGGACCGACCGCTGTGGACCCAGTACCTGACGTGGCTGAGCGCGCTCCTGCGGGGGGACCTGGGGTTCTCCCTGCGCAGCGGCGTGCCGGCGGGGCAACTGATCAGCCAGGCCTTCGCCATTACCATGGAGCTGACGGTCATCGCCATGCTCCTCTCGCTGCTGCTCGCACTCACCACGGGCATCGTGGCGGCGGTCCGGCGGGGCGGGTGGCTCGACCTCGGCGCCCGGGCGGTCGCCATTATCGGGCTCTCCATTCCCCACTTCTGGCTCGGAACGATGCTGATCCTGGGGGCCTCGCTGTACATGCCGTCCCTGTCCACCTTCTCCTTCGTTCCGTTCACCAAAGCCCCGCTCGAAAACCTGCGGGCGATGATCCTGCCCGCATTCGCGCTGGGGCTTTCGCTGACCGCCATTGTGATGCGCCAGACCCGCGCCGCTATGCTGGAGGTGCTGGCTCAGCCGTACATTCAGACGGCGCGGTCCAAGGGGCTGCACGAGCGCGCGGTGATCTTCCGCCATGCGCTGCGCAACGCCCTGATTCCGATCGTGACCATTGTAGGCCTCCAGTTCGGGTATCTGCTCGGCGGCGCCGTAGTGATTGAAAATGTGTTTGCCCTGCCGGGTGTCGGCCGGGTCGTGGTCAATGCGATCAATCAACGTGACTATCCCCTCGTACAGGGCTCGGTCTTTCTGATCGCTTCACTGTTCGTGGTCATCAATCTGCTGGTGGACATCGCCTACGGGCTGATCAATCCCCGGGTCCGGTATCAGTAAAGGCGGGAGGGACTGGCATGAAGGTATTGCTGCGCCTGATGCGGAGCCCTGCCGGGGTCACCGGCCTGGCGCTCACGCTGCTGGTTCTGCTGATCGGGGTGTTCGCCCCGATGTTGGCCCCCCAGACCTTTGAGAAGATGTCGTCCGCGGTGATGGCGGCGCCCTCCAGGGCCGCCTGGTTCGGCACGGACCAGTTCGGCCGCGACGTTCTCAGCCGGACGCTCTACGGCGTGCGAATCTCGCTGCAAGTGGCGGTCGTGGCCGCCGGGACGGCCGCCGCCCTCGGCACGCTGCTCGGCCTCGTGGCCGGTTACTTCGGCGGCTGGGTGGACGCGGCCATCATGCGTCTTATGGAGATTCTGATGGCCTTTCCATCGCTGCTCCTGGCGATTGGGATCATGGCGATGCTGGGCGGCAGCCTGGTCAACGTGATGATCGCGATCGGGCTGGTCTATCTGCCGGTGTTTGCGCGGGTGGCGCGGGCACCGGTCCTGGCCCTCAGGGAGGAGGACATGGTCACCGGCGCCCGCGCCCTCGGGGCCTCTACCTGGCGGATTCTCTTTAAGCACATTCTGCCGAACATGATCTCCCCGGTGGTGGTGCAGGCCTCGCTGGCGGTCTCGAACGCGGTGCTGACGGAGGCGGCCCTGAGCTACCTCGGCCTCGGCGTGCGGCCGCCGACCCCCTCGCTCGGCGCCCTGATCCAGGAGGGGCAGCCGATGATGATGATGGCGCCGTGGCTGGCCATCTTCCCAGGTTTGATGATCATGCTGATGATCTTCGCCTTTAACCTGCTCGGCGACACCGTGCGGGACCAGCTCGATCCCCGCCTGCGCAAGCTGGTCGGCAGCCAATCATGATGAGCTGGCTGCCGACGGTGATCTCCCTGGCAGCGATGGCGTGATCCCGCCTCAACACAAAACCAGGACCGCTGCGCACGCAGGGTCCTGGCTTTATGTTGAGGCGGATCGCTTTAGCGGGCGGCGCATCGCACCATCCGGATGGGGTGCTGCGGATGTATCGGTATGCACACGGGGGGCCGGGTGAAGCAGGTCGCACCAGTGCCGCACGCACAGACCATGCGTCACTCCACATAAAGATGCATTTGTGAGAATAACAGGGAGACCGCCGAAGAGGACAGGATACGCTGGAAGCAATGAGTCTACCGCCAGTTGGGAGCGGAATAGCTTGCGACATGCATGCTGACAGGAAACTGTCAACCATCTGATTCGAAAGTTCGCTCAACATTTGCTCCAGCTCTCAGAGTGAGAGCGAGCACCGGCCACGTCCCAAGCTGACGAAGGGCCAGATCCGGGCCATCCGCTTGCAGGCGGAGCGCATGTCCGAGGCGATGCGGCCGTTCGACCTGGATGTGTCCGGCCAGGGGGTGCTCTCCGGCGTCCGCCGCCTGGCCCGCTGGTTCGGGGTGACGATGCCGTTTGGAGCGGAGCACATGTTCCTGATGGAAGACGGCGTGCCGATCGCCCTGTACCCGCAGGCTACGCCGCGTCCGACGCTCGCCCTTCTGGCGGGCGTCGTTCGGGCGCTGCGGAGCCTCTTCGCGGTGGATCCGTCCCAGTGGGAGGAGCAGGAGTATCCTACGCTGCTCCGACAAATCACCCTACTTGAGCAGGCCGCGCAGCAAGCCGGTGACCTGTCGGAAGCCACCGTGCTCCAACAGATGGATCGGGCCGTGGCGCATGCCAGCGACGCCTTCTTCAGCCGGCGGTCGTATATGCCCACCGTCATGCTGCCCGTTCTGTTGCGGCGCCAGGTGCGCAAGCGATTCCCGGCCCCGTCCGACGGGCTTTACGCGGACCTGATGTCGGCTATTCCACATACGACGGCCCGACTCAACCGGGCGCTCGACCACCTGGCGGCGGAAGCGGCGGACGACCCCGCGGTCCGGGCCGCCCTGCACACCGCAGATCCGGCAGCCCGACTGAAGGGAACGCCGTTTCTGGCTCGCTTCGATGCCTTCCTGGCCGAGTTTGGCTCGCGTGAGGTTGCCCAAGTCGGCGCGAGCTGGAGCGAGGAGCCCCACGTGGTCTGGTCGGCTCTCAGGAGCCTGCTCGGGCGCCGGACGCTGCCCGCCACGC
>JAQBPS010000379.1 GCA_028287415.1 Bacillota bacterium
CTGGATGGCGCCGGGCCGCAACTCTGTCATGCTCGGCATGGGCGACGGCTCCGTACAGTACATCGCCATCGACGACAAGGGCGAACAGGGACGGCCAATCATCCTCAAGGCCCTGACGGGCAGCGCAAGCGCTTCCTTCTCTAAAGGCACCCTTGATTGCGGCCAGTTCGTATACGCCATGCTCCCCGGCGGCAGCATCGTGTCAGCCGCCGTCTCCGGGATCACCGCCGGAGACATCAACCGCGACGGCCTGCTCGACATCAGGAGCGCCATCGGCGTGTCCGCTGGCTGCAACCACGGCGTGGCCCTCCTGGCCGACGGCACCGTGTGGCAGCTCGGCTTCGCCATCAAGGAGAACGGCATTAAAGCGCCCACTGCGCCGACGCAGGTGTCCGATGTGCGAAACGCCGTGGCTGTGGCCGCCGGCCGTGACTTTGATGCAGCCGTGATGGCTGACGGTTCGGTCCGGTTCTGGTCACCGCCGCTCGTGGCACGCCAGGTTCCCGGCGTCGCCAACGTGAAGAAAGTCGTGGCCGGCATCGGCCATACCATCGTTGTCAATGCCGACGGGACAATCGCAGAGATTGCGATCGATGCATCCGGCGTGCAAAGGGCCATCCCCATTCCGGGCATCGAGGGCGCCGTCGATTGCGTGGTGGCTGGCAAGTCTCTACTCGTGCTGACAGCCGACGGCACGGTTCAGCAGGTCATGTTCAACCCCAAGGAATACACGGTGCAGAAGATGGACAAGCTCTCCAGCGTGACGGCCCTGTCCAGCGGGGGCAGCTACGCACTGGCGCTCCTGGACAATGGCACGGTTGCGCACATCGCCATCGATGAAAGCGGCGCCCATCTGACGGATGCTAAGATTGACCTGCAAAACGTCGCCTCCGTCTCGGGTGGACCTGACACGTTTCTCGCCGTGACAGTGGATGGCAAGGGCTGGGGCGGGAGTGTCAAGGGCCGTGCGGTCACCACCATTCCGCCCACCAGCATCATCGCCGCCCGCGAGGCCGGCTCCGGCCTTGCCACGGGCCGGCGCCAGCACGCCGCCCTCATGGGCGACGGCTCCGTCCGCATCGTCGACATCAATGAAAAAGGCGAGGCCAGCGCCCGCGTCTGGGGCGACCCGCAGGTCGACCAGAAAGACGGCTTCGCCGCTGTCAGCCTGGGCACCACCCAGATGGCCCTGCTCAAGGGCGACGGCACCGTCTGGATCTGCCCGATCGCCATCTCGGAAGCAGGCGTCCACATCGCCGACACGGCCACGCTGCTAGCTGGCGTGCGCCTCGCCGTGGCGGTAACCGTAGGCGACGCCTACGCCTACGCCCTCACCGCCGACGGTACAGTCTGGTTCTGGGCCGCCCAGTAAGCTAACGGCGAGCTATTCAGAGACGCTGCCGTAGACGCTGCACAAAAGGCCGGGGGCATTACCCCGGCCTTTTGTGCTACTTATGCCTCAGTCGGGCCCCGTACCCCGAGACCTTGCAGGACGAACTCCCAGAATGCCGCCTGCAAGTCGGCGATCGCCGGACTGTCCGCGGCGGGCGCCCTGCCCTGCGCCATCTGTTGCTGCGCCGCCGTTTCAAAGAACCGGTAGCCCACGCTCCAGAGAAAGTCCGCCGCAATGCGGGGATGGGTGACCCGCATGCTGCCCTCACGGACGCCGCGTTCGATGATGGACGTGACGGCAGGCAACAGTGCCGGCGCGTATTCCTCAAGCAACTGGGCTGGCAGCGAGTAGTTCGCCTGGAGGTAAACCGCCTCCACCAGGCGCGATTGCTGACTCATGCGGGCGAGGCAGTTCTCCATCGCCTGCCGCAGGGCGGCGAGCGGCGGCAAATCGGTCCGCTCTGCCAGCCCGCGAATGATTCCGCCAAGCTCCTCCAGCAGTTCCCGCATGATCGCCGCCAATACATCTTGCTTCGAACTGAAGTAAATGTAGAACGTGCCCTGCGCTACGTTTGCGCGTTTGGCGATATCGCTCATCGCGGTCTGCTCATACCCCAGTTCAATAAACAGAGCACGCGCCGCGTCAATCAAATCCCGTCGCCGCTCGTCCGGTGGTTTGACGACCCGTTTGTGACCCACGATGTATCGACCCTCCTACCTGAATCCGCTGTACAAATGACCGGCCTTAGTGCTGCATGTCGATCTTGGGGAGAATGCGCAGCAGCCAGGCGGGCGCCCACCAGTTCCAATCCCCGGCCAGGCGCATGAGTGCCGGCGCCAGGATCATCCGAATCAGGCTGGCATCCAGGAACACGGCGACGGCCAGGCCAAAGCCCATCTCCTTGATCGTCAGAATGCCGATGGAGGCAAAGACACCAAAGATCAGCACCATGATCGTCGCAGCACCCGTAATGATGCCCGCGGTCTTTGCCAGACCGACGGCTACGCTTTCCTCATTATTCCCCGAAGCGTCATGGGCCTCCTTCACCCGGCTGAGCAGGAACACCTCGTAATCCATGCTCAGGCCAAACAGGATCGCAAAGAGGATCACAACGATGGGGCTCTCCAGGTAGCCCAGCGGGGTAAAGCCCATCAGTTTGGAGAGGTGTCCTTCCTGGAAGACCAGCACCATGGTGCCGTACGCGGCCGCCACGGACAGGCCGTTCAAAAGCACCGCCTTCAAGGGCAGCACAATGGAGCGCAGCAAGACGAGCAGGATCAGGAAGGTGACTAAGAGGACCAGCACGATCACTCTGGGCAGCGACCACGACAGCTGATCGTTCATATCGAGCATGATCGCCGAGCCGCCGCCAACCAGGGGCTTCAGCTCGGGCGCCATCGCCG
>JAQBPS010000391.1 GCA_028287415.1 Bacillota bacterium
ACCGGCAAGCCCGACTTCAACACCAGCCGCTACAGCAACAAGCAGGTGGATGACCTGCTGGACAAGGCTCTGCTCGAGCAGGATCAGGCGAAGCGCACGCTGATTTACCAGGAGGTGCAGCGGATCATCGTGGACGATGTGCCGGAGCTCCACCTGTTCCATGAGGCGCGCGTTTACGCCCTGAACAAGAAGCTCCAGGGCTTCAAGGCGCACTACGGCGGCAACATCTACCTGTGGGTGCCCGAACTGGGCGTCAAGACGACCCTCTCGGGGAGTTAGGGGCTGAGGCGTTGCGGCGATATATCATCAAGCGGCTCCTGCTCGTGATCCCCACGCTGATCGGGGTCTCCGTGCTGATCTTCCTGCTCGTCCGGTTGATGCCCGGCGACCCGGTCAGCATGTACGTGGGTGTCGAACAGTCAAGCGACCAGCAGATCGCGATCGTCAAGCAGGAATTGGGGCTGGACAAGCCCATGCCGATCCAGTACCTGTACTACGTGAAGCGGCTGGCCATGGGCGACATGGGCCGCTCCTTCGGGAGCAAGCTGCCGGTGGCCGAAGTGATCTTCGAGCGGCTGCCGGCCACCATGGAGCTGGGGTTTACGGCCTTGATCATCGCCCTGCTGATCGCGATTCCCGTCGGGGTGGTCAGCGCCGTCCGGCGCTACTCCTGGGTGGATAATACGGCGATGACCGGCGCCCTGCTCGGCATATCGCTGCCGACGTTCTGGGTCGGCCTGCTGCTGATTCTGCTGTTCGCGTTACAACTCGGACTCACGCCCGCCTCGGGGCGCGGCACGCCTGTCCCGCAAGCGCTGGCGGGGCTCCTCACCGGGGACGTCGCCGGCTTCACCAACATGTTCAAGCACATGATCCTCCCCGCTGTCACCCTGAGCACGGCGCTGATGGGCCTGGTCACCCGGCTCGTCCGCTCCAGCATGCTGGAGGTGATGCACGCTGACTATGTGCGCACGGCCCGATCCAAGGGGCTCAAGGAGCGGAACGTGATCTTCCGCCACGCCCTCCGCAACGCCATGATCCCGGTGATCACGGTGATCGGCCTTCAGATCGGCGGGATCCTGTCGGGCTCCGTGATCACCGAGACGGTGTTCGCGTGGCCCGGCGTCGGGCGGATGGTGGTGACCGCCGTCCTCCAGCGTGACTACCCGGTGGTGCAGGGCGTGACGCTCGTCTTTACCGTGGTCTTCATCGCCGTCAATCTGGTCGTGGACCTCGGCTATGCATTCGTTGACCCGCGCATCCGCTACGACTAGCAGGAAAGGGGCCTGGTTGTGGCCGCGCAGAGCAAACAGCAGGTAAGGACAGAGACCCGGAACCAGGCCCGCAAGAACGTGAAGCGGTTCGCCCGGAATCGGCTCGCCGTGGCCGGCGCGCTGATCATCGCCTTTGCGGTGCTCGTAGCGCTGCTGGCGCCGGTGCTGCCGCTGCCGAACCCGGACCTGCCCGACACGGCCAATCTCCTGGCGGCGCCCAGCCATCTGCACCTGCTGGGCACGGATTCGCTGGGGCGGGACACGCTGTCCCGCATCGTTTTCGGGAGCCGGGTCTCCCTGCTGGTCGGCCTCGGCGCCGTCAGCATGGGGATGCTGATCGGCGTCACGCTGGGGTCGCTGGCGGGCTATTACGGGGGCTGGATCGACGTGGTAGTCTCCCGGTTCATCGACATTTTCCTGGCGATCCCTGGTATTCTGCTGGCGCTTGCCATCATGGCGGTGCTGCCGCCGAGCGTGTTCAGCATTATCATCGCGATTGGCATTACCGACTGGACCCGGTTCGCCCGGGTCACCCGCGGCGAGACTTTAGCGTTAAAAGCGCGGGATTTTGTGGAGGGAGCCCGGGCGCTGGGGGCGAAGGATTCAAGGATCCTGTTCAAGCATGTGTTGCGCAACATGCTGGCGCCGGTGATCGTCATCGCCACATTCAGCATGGCGACGGCGATTCTGGTGGAGGCATCGCTCAGCTTCCTTGGCATTGGCGTGCCGCCGCCCACCCCGACCTGGGGCGGCATGCTGGCGGACGCGAAGGGGTTCATGCGTGACGCACCCTGGGCGTCGATCTTTCCCGGTGTGGCGATCATGTTTGTGATTCTCGGGTTCAATTTCCTGGGCGACGGCATCCGCGATGCCAGCGATCCCCATCTACGCAGCTAAGGAGTGATGGTCTATGCGTCTGTTTCACCCTGAGGACGTCTACCAGATGCGCTTTGTGAGTGATCCACAAATCTCGCCGCAGGGCGGGAGCGTGGCCTACACGGTGTCGGTGGCCGATCCTGAGTCGAACAAGACCCAGACCCACATTCATGTGGTGCCGACCACGGGCGGGAAGGCCCGGCGGGTGACGGAACTCGGCACTGCCAACTCGCAGCCCCGCTGGTCGCCGGATGGTGAGAGCCTCGCTTTCGTCTCGGACCGGGCGGGCAAGCCGCAGATCTACCTGATGCCGCTGATGGGCGGCGAGCCGGTGCGGCTGACCGGCATGCCTTCCGGCGC
>JAQBPS010000430.1 GCA_028287415.1 Bacillota bacterium
TGGGAGCGCATCGATCCTGTGCGCGTCTATGCGCCGCTCTATATAGACCGGGGGCCGGCCCTGCTGTCGTCCACCGCCCGGCTTCATGAACAGGGTGGCGCCGCGGTGCGGACGGGCGGTGTGCAGACCGAGTTCGAGAGCCTCCGGGAATATCGGCAAGGCGATGCGTTCCGCACGCTCAACTGGCGGGCGAGCGCCCGCCGGGGACACCTGGTGGTCAACGAGTACCAGTCGGAGCGGACCCAGCAGGTGATGATCGTGCTGGACGCCGGACGCCTGATGGTGCCTGAGTACCGGGGGATTGCGCGCTTTGAGTATGCCCTGAGCGCGGCGCTCCAGCTCGGCCGGCTGGCCGCCTCTCGGGACGACCGGGTCGGCATGATGGCCTTCGGCGCCCAGGTCGACCTGCTGCTGCCCCCGGGGCGCGGGCAGGCCCAGATCTCACGCCTGGCGGAGGCGGCCAGCCTGGTCCAGCCGCAAATGGTCGAGCCGGACTACGCGGGCGCTCTCGCCCGGTTGTCCGGCTCGCTGAAACGGCGGAGTCTGGTGCTCTTTTTCACGGATTTTGTTTCGCCGGGCGCTTCCCGCACGCTCGTGGAGCACTTGCTGCGGCTCGTCCCGCGCCACCTGCCGGTGGTGATGGCGATCAGCGACCCGGCCCTCGGCGAACTTGCCCGGGCTGAATCCGCCATCACGATTGCCGGGGCTTACAGCACTGCTGCCGCAGACTGGGCGCTGGAGGAGCGGGCGGCGGCGAGGGCGACGCTCGCCCAGCGGGGTATTCCCGTGCTGGATGTGCCGCCGCTGGCCCTCGCTACCTCTGCCATCAACAAGTACCTGGCGATCAAACGGCAGGGACTGCTGTAGCGGCCGGCCGGCGCCACCGCACCAGGTAGGGCAGCAGGACCACCGCCGTCACGGCTGCCACGGCCAGCTTCCAGCCGTGTGGGATGCCCCGTGGCGTGATAAACCCCTCAATGATCCCGGCGACGACATACATGGGGATCGTCCCCAGAGCGAGGCCGGCGGCGTCCCGGCCGGCACGGGCCAACGCCTGGCGGCGGGGCAGCGTGCCCGGGCGGATCAGGGCGCCCGCCAGCACGAAGCCGGCAGCGCCAGAGAGGAAGATGGCGGTCAGCTCGATCACGCCGTGCGGCAGGATCGTCGCCCAGAACGCCACCGAGAGCCCGGCCCGGAAGTAGACGGCTCCGAGTGCGCCGAGCGTCAGCCCGTTTGTGAGCAGGATGTAAGTCGTGCCTATGCCGAAGGTGAGCCCAAGCCCGAAGGCCAGCACGCCGACCTTCATGTTATTGGTCATGATGGTCGTAGACATAATTGGGCTGCTGCCCATACTGGCCAGCTCGCCTGTGAGCGGTTTGGCGGCCTCTTGCCGCATCTGCTGGGGCACGAACGCCTCTGCCAGGTTCGGATCCCAGCTGACGGCGGCGAAGCCGATGGCGGCACCGAGCACCGTAAGGGCAAACGCGAGCAGCACTACCCGGCGGTAC
This sequence comes from Bacillota bacterium, assembly GCA_028287415.1. Classification (GTDB taxonomy): domain Bacteria; phylum Bacillota; class Sulfobacillia; order Symbiobacteriales; family Symbiobacteriaceae; genus RYN-353. The sequence continues at coordinate 1,509 of JAQBPS010000430.1, forward strand.
TGAGCGATGAGGGCGGGAAAGCCGTCCCGCAGGAAGCGCCACACGCCCCGCAGGTCGCCACGCGCCGGTCGGTAGAGCCGGGTGTGCGTCCGCATCACCAGGTCGTTCAGGTAGTGGGTCGTGTCCAGGTCCGGCTGGGACCGGCGGGCCTCGGCGAGGTCGCTCGCGGCCTGCCGGTAAAGGGTGGCAATCTCGGCGGCCTCGTCCGGGGTCAAACGGCGGCGCCCCCGGTGCGGCCGGCGCAGCAGCTCCTCCAGCCGGGTCCAGCGGCTCTCGCGTTCTGAATCTCGGCTCAATCGGCTCCCTCCCGTAATCGGGTAACTTACCGAAACGATTCGCCAGAGGCGGAGGTGCTTCCTTTGCAGCAGGAACTGGTTATCGTCAACACGCCCGAGAGCGTCGCGCTGGAGCTGGCTTTGGCTGGACTGGGCAGTCGCTTCCTCGCGGTCGCCATCGATACGGCGCTTCAGCTGCTGATTCTGGCACTGCTGGTGATCGGCGGGGTGGTGACGGGCTTCGTGCAGCAGGGCATCGCCGCTGACCTGAGCCGCACCGCTCAGACCACCTGGGGCGCGGCCTTGCTCTTCCTGATCGGGTGGCTGCTTTTCTACTTCTACTACATGGTCTTCGAGCTGGCCTGGCACGGGCAGACGCCGGGCAAGCGGCTCATGGGGCTGCGGGTGGTCGACCGCAGCGGGCGCCCCGCCGGGGCCGGGGCCCTGGTGATCCGCAACCTGGTCCGGCTGATCGACAGCCTGCCGGCCCCCTTCGCCTACCCGGCCGGGGTGATCAGCTTCGTCTCCACCAACCTGGGCCAGCGCCTGGGCGATCTGGCGGCGGGCACAATCGTCGTGCGGGAGCGCCGGCTGCCGCTGCCGAAGCCGGGGAAGGTGCCGGGCGGCCGCTTCCGCCAGCCCGGCGTGGAGCCGCCCGACCCGGCCGTCGTGGCACAACTCAGCGTAAACCTCCGTCCGGAGGAACGCGACCTGCTCCGCAGCTTCCTGGCCCGGCGGAGGGCCCTGACCTGGTCCGTCCGGCGCACCCTCTCGCAGCGCCTCGCTTTTGTGCTGGCGCGGCGGATGCAGTACGAGGGAGACTTGCGCTGGCCTGAGCCGTTTCTTGAGGCGATATACCTGGCTGTGGGTCGGGGTTAGGTTTTTTATTTTGACGCGAATTTGCGGATGACGCAGATTTTCGGCACCCGGGTGCTGATTAGTCTGGGTGTCGTCTCAAGGTCGGGACTGAGGTGTTAAAATATATATTTGAACACCCGCGGCCTGCCCTTCAGTTCGTCGCTGTAGCTGTCGGAAATCTGCGTGGCAGGTCGGGGTTAGGTTTTTTATTTTGACGCGGATTTGCGGATGACGCAGATTTTCGGCACCTAGGCGCGGATTAGTGTGGGTGCCGTCTCAAGGGCGGGACTGAGGTGTTAAAAATATATATTTAAACACCCGAGTCCCACCCTTCAGATGGTCGCAGCAACTAATCAGAGCTACTGCTGGAAATCCGTGGACTCCGCAAATCCGCGTCAATAAAAACTACCCCACTCCCGCCCTCCGCAATTTTTTGCAGGCATATGCTTGCCACCATTTGCAACGGATTGCAGAGTTCCAAGCCTTTACCCCTGGGCGAAAAGGTTGGCACGGAAGTTGCGATGTTATACTCACAGCCATCCCACTCAGCAAGGGGGACCCGTGCATGGGCATTTTCGACCGCATGGAGCAGGACGGGCACGAACAGGTTCTCTTTTGCTACGATAAGGCGACCGGGCTGAAGAGCATCATCGCGATCCACGACACCACACTCGGCCCCGCCCTCGGCGGCTGCCGCATGTGGCCGTACCCCAGCGAGGATGAGGCGCTTGAGGACGCCCTCCGCCTGTCCAGAGGCATGACCTACAAGTCAGCCGCGAGCGGCCAGAACCACGGCGGCGGCAAGGCCGTCATCTGGGGCAACCCCCGGACGGACAAGTCCGAGGAGCTGTTTCGGGCGTTTGGCAAGTTCGTCCATACGCTTGGTGGCCGCTTTTTCACCGGCACCGACGTCGGCACCGAGAAGACCGACTTCGTCTATTCGACCATGGAGAGCCCCTACCTGGTCGGCCTCCCCGAGGAGCACGGCGGCAGCGGCGACTCGTCGATCATCACCGCGTTCGGCGTCTGGAAGGGCATCAAGGCCGCAGCCGCCCATGTCTGGGGCAGCGACAGCCTTAAGGGCAAGCGCATCGCCG
>JAQBPS010000298.1 GCA_028287415.1 Bacillota bacterium
CTGGGGGAGATCGGCACCTCGAAAGACGAGATCCGGCCCGATGAGGTCAAGGTGTTTCAGGCCGTGGCCCGGGTGCACAAGAAGACTGGCCTGCCGATCTCCACGCACTGCTCGCTGGGCACCATGCCCGAGGCGCAGCTTGACCTGCTGGAGCGGGAGGGGGTCGACCCGAGCCGCATCGTCCTGGGCCACCAGGACCTGAAAGATGACCTGGAGACCCATGTCCGCCTGGCCCGCCGCGGGGCGACCATCGCCTACGACACTGCGGGCAAGGAAGCCTACATGCCCGACGCGGTGCGGGTCCGGCTGATCACCGGCATGTTGGGGCGGGGGCTGGCAGACCGGGTGGTCCTCTCCATGGACCTGACCCGGAAATCCCACATGAAAGCGAACGGCGGCATCGGCTACAGCTACCTGCTGGAGGAGCTGGTCCCGCAGCTGAAGGCAGCCGGCGTGTCTGAGGCGGAGCTGGAGCAGATGCTGGTCGCGAATCCGCGCCGCATCCTCACCATCACCTGATCCGGCGCCGGAAGGAGGGAGCCCGTGTTTCTTGAGGTGACACGCCGCCGCAACCCCGGCCTGCTGGATGCGGCCCTCCGGCTTCACAGCGAGGGAGCGATCCCGCCCAATACTTACGTGCTCGACCTGGATGCGATCGAAGCCAACGCCCGTGCCCTGGCCGCTGTGGCAGCGCGGCTGGGGATTCAGCTCTACTTCATGACCAAGCAGTTCAACCGCAATCCACAGGTGATCACAGCCATTGCCGACGCCGGGATCGAGCGTGGGGTTGCTGTCGATATCGATGACGCCCGGGCCATTCGCCAGGCGGGGGTGGCGCTGGGCCATGTCGGGCATCTCGTGCAGATACCGCGGGCGCACCTGCGCCAGGTGCTTGGCTGGCGCCCGGAGGTCTGGACCCTCTTCGGTCTGGAGAATGCCCGGCTCCTCAGCGAGGCGGCCCTCCCGCTGGGCTATCGGCAAGCTGTGCTCCTGCGCATTGCCGCCGGTCACTCCTACCCGGGGCAGGAGGGCGGAATCACGCTGGCGGAGCTGCCGCAGGTGGCCCGCGCGGTGGCGGAACTGCCCGGCATCCGCCTCGCAGGCGTCACGGCCTTTCCCTGCCTGGTGGCTGACGGCGACAGAGCGGTTGCGACGCCCAACCTGGAGGCCGTGATCCAGGCGGCCCGCATCCTGCGGGAGGAACTGGGCCTGCCGGTCTCACAGGTGAACACCCCCTCGCTGAGCACGTGCACGACGCTGCCAATGTTGAAGGCGGCCGGCTCGACTCACGCCGAGCCGGGCCATGCCCTGACCGGGACCACCCCGCTGCACGCCGTCTCCGACCAGCCCGAAGTCCCGGCGGTGCTCTACCTCTCGGAGATCGCCCACACCTTTGGGGGCCGGGCTTACTGCTACGGCGGGGGCCGGTACCCCCGGGGCCATCTGGCCCATGCCCTGGTCGGGACAGAGCTTCGGCCCGTCCCCGTCCAGAGCCCTGACCCGGAACACATCGATTATTACTTCACGCTGGAGGACCAGGCGGCCCGGGTGGGCGAGCCGGTGCTCATGGCTTTCCGCTTTCAGGCGTTCGTCAGCCGGGCCAACCTGGCGCTGGTGGCAGGCATCAGCGCAGGCTCGCCCCGGCTGGCCGGTTTGTATGACCGGGGCAATCAGCCCCTGGATCTGAGGAGGTGACCGCCGTGAGCAAACGGGCGGTGGTTCTGGTGCTGGATGGTTTTGGCGTCGGCGTGATGGCGGATGCGGTCGCGGAGCGGCCCCGCGATGCGGGAGCGCATACCCTGGCCAGCCTGGTGCGCTCTCAGGGCGATCTGGCCATTCCCAACCTGATCAAGCTTGGCCTCGGCACGATTGCTCCCGAAGCAGGGCTCCCCCCGGCCGCGGCCCCCCCGGTCGCTGCGTGGGGCCGCTGCAACCTCGCCCACTGGGGCGCCGACACTTACGCGGGCCACAACGAGATCCAGGGCAATCGGCCCAGGCGGCCCGTCATCGCCTCTTTCTCGGAGGTGGCGGAGGTTGTCCGGCAAAAGCTGGAGGGCGCCGGACACCGGGTGGAGCAGGCGATTCCCGGCGGCTCCGCCTGGCTGGTCGACGGGCAGATACTCGTCGGCGACAACCTGGAAACGGATCCGGGCCGGGTGTACAATGTGACCGGGCCCCTGGACGCCGTCCCCATGGACCAGATCGTTGCGGTCGGGCGTCTGGTGCGGGAGATGGTGAAGGTGAGTCGGGTGATCGCCCTGGGCGGGGTCGCGATTACCGTCCGGGACATCCTGGCGCATACGCGGACGACCGCTGAGGGGCAGACCGGGGTTGATACGCCCGCACTGCATATCTACAACGAGCACTATCAGGTCCGGCACCTGGGCTATGGTGTCGACCCCGATGTGCAGGCCCCCAGCCTGGTGGCGGCTTCCGGCCTGCCCGTGGCCCTGGTGGGCAAGATGGCCGATGTCGTGGTCTGTGAGCAGGCCCGGTGGCGTGACCCGGTGGTCGATACCGGACAGGTGATGGCACAGGTTCTGGAGCAGTTCCAAACCATGGAGGGTGGCGGCTACGTCACCGCCACCGTCCAGGAGACCGACCTCGCGGGGCATGAGCAGGACCCGGCCCGCTATGCGGAGGTGCTGGCCCGGGCGGACATCGGAATTGGGCAGCTCCTGGCAAAGATGCAGGAGGGCGACCTGCTGATCATTCTTGCCGATCACGGCAATGACCCGCTCATCGGGCACGCCTTCCATACCCGGGAGCAGGTGCCCCTGCTGGCGACGGGGCCCGGCCTCAACCCGGCACCCCTCGGCGTTCGCTC
>JAQBPS010000491.1 GCA_028287415.1 Bacillota bacterium
ACGCCGACTCCTACGCCGACGCCGACTCCTACGCCGACGCCGACTCCTACGCCGACTCCTACGCCGACCCCGACGCCTACGCCGGCCCCGACTCCGACACCGGCCCCGACTCCGACACCGGCCCCGACTCCGACGCCGATCCCGGCGGCGCCGACTCCTACCCCGACCGTGCCGACGCAGCTTCCGGCTCAGCTGCCTAAGACTGGCGGGCCGCTGGCAGGAATCGTTACGATCGGGCTAGGCCTCATGGCTATCGGATGGGTAATGCTGCGCCGGCGAGTCAAGTCCTAGGACACGCACTTTGAGGGCGCTCCTGCGGGGGCGCCCTTTCCGCGGCGCAGGAAAAGGCCAGGGAGCTAAAATCCCTGGCCTCAGGGTGAACACAAAATCGGTAGCCGCGGGGGTCGCAGCTACCGATTGTTGCTACAATGGAAGCATCAGACAACAGGTGGTGCATCTACAGCAAGCGGGGTCGGCCGGCCATTGAGCGGTCGTCCTCCGGAAACGCAGCAAGCCCCTTCCGCAATCACAGAAGGGGCTTGCTTGTGGTTCGGTCCCGAAACAACTCCAGGTAGGTACGGCCTCCCCGCCGGTTGCGCCGACCGAGGTGCCAGCCGACCAGCCGGGCAGTGCCCCGGCGGGGCACTTGGCTGCGGTGAGCCGCAAAGGCGGCCACCTTCTCCCGGAAGTGCGCGGTGATGTCGACGGCCATCGTGGCCCGCCGCGTGTGAAAGAGGAGGGCCGCGCCCGGCCACAGATCCAGGGCCGCCTCGGCCACGTTCATGTGGTCGGGGTGCCAGTATACCGGGTAGGGGAAGGCCGTGTCGAACGTAAGCAGCAGGTATGGCGGCCGCGGCCTCCTGCTCCGACTGCCGCCGGACCGGATCTCCGCCCAACTCGCCCCGGGTGGCGAGCACGGCCGCGTGTACCAGAGCCAGTGGATCAAAGCAGGCGGTAGAGCGGCTCTGCGTACTGGCAGGGCGCCCCCGCCGCGCTGACCTCCGCCAACCAGCGCACCGCCTGCCGGTGTCCTTCCTCCGTCAGGTAGACCATCTGGCTGGCGTGGGTCAGGACCGCGTCTTCCTTCTCCTTCAGCACCGTGCCGATGTCGACCAGCACGTTGGCATGGTGCGTGCCGTAGAGGTAGACCCGGCAGCGCCCGAAGTGTTTGCGCGACAGGTCCAGCACGGTGCGGCCAAGCGCCTTGTGATCCCGGTTGGCGAAGCCGGGGAAGAGCTCCTTGGGGTCGAAGGCGAGCACCAGCTCGGGCTGTTCCTCCGCCCACACCCGCGCCACAGTGGGCTCCAGCCGGGGCTCCTCCGGCAAGCCGAAGTCGGTCAGGCCAAAAAAGCGGACGTTGGCGATCCCCTGCTTGCGGGCCGCCGCCAGCTGCTCCTCCCGCCGCACCCGGCCGAGGTCGGGAATGTTGCCCCGCTTCTCCCCGTCCGACAGCACAACGGCGGTGATCTGACTGCCGCCCAGGGCCAGCCGCCGGATCGTGCCCCCGGCAAAGTACTCCAGGTCGTCAGGGTGCGCTGTGAGCGCCAGCACCCGCCAGGGACGGCTGAGCATCTCTTCAGCCGCCGCCAGGGCCAGCAGCGGCTCGTGCGAACGGAGCATCGCAGCGGTCAGCCAGCGGCCGGGGCCGGTCCGAGCAGCAGCCAGTCCCACCCCGAAGATCCGCCGTTTCATCCAGAGCGTTTTGTCAAACATGACCTATACCAACCGGTAGAGGGTTTCGGCGTAGAAGGCCGGGGTGCGCCCCCGGACCAGCCGGCCATACGCTCTGACCGCCACACGTGAGAGCGCGTCCGGACCGGCGAGCTGGCTCCGGTGTGCCCGCACCGCCGCCTCCTTCTCATGCAGCACCTCGGTGATGTCCACGCTCACGTTCGGCTGCCGCGTGCCGTAGAGGTAGACCCTCACCCCTTCCGCCATGCCGGACCGAACCAGCTGGAGCACGGCGGCGCCGGCAGCCGCGTGGTCCGGGTTGTTCAGGGCCGGCAGGGGACCCTGTGGATCGAAAGTGAGCACCACGTCGGGCTGCACCTCCCGCCACAACTCCTCCAGGCGGGACGCCAGGGCGCCGACGCTGAGCGCCTGGTCCGGAAGACCCAGGTGAACGACGCGGTCGTAGCCCAGGATTGCCGCCGCCTGCTCCTGCTCCTTCTCCCGCAACTGGCCCATGTTGGCCCGGTTCCCGCCCTGCTCGCCCCGCGTGAGGACCGCCGCCGTCACCGAGCCACCCGCCCGCTTGAGCAGGAAGCAGGTGCCGGCACAGAACCACTCCAGGTCGTTCGGATGCGGGGAGATCGCCAGCACACGGCGCGGGGCCGAGAGCAGTTCGAGTCCGGCATGCAGGGCAACATCGGGGAAGCGGGGGCTCAGCAGCTTGCGGGCCAGCCGCCACCCAACGACCGCCCCCATGCCCAGAGGGAACGTCCACCGGTTCAGCAGCCTTGCCATGCAGAATCACCTCCATGCAATAGCATGCCCAACGCGCGCAGAGAGGGCCGCACAATGCCGGCCCTCCTCACTATCACTATCGCATGGGGCCTTTTTTGTCGCACGGCTCGCCGGCTGGGCGGTAATTGTCACGATCGGTCCAGGCTCATGGCTACGGGATGGGTGATGCTGCGCCGGCGAGTCAAGTCGTAGGACACGCATTTTCAGGGCGCTGCTGCGGGGGCGCCCTTTCCGCGGCGCGAAAAAAAGGCCAGGGAGCTAAACTCCCTGGCCATCTCAATTACTTCACTCGCTTACCGGTGCCAATCTCATAGATGGCACCCAGTTCGGGAAGGGTCCGCGCAATCCCATCCACCGCCAAAAGCTCCGGATTCTTCGTATGGATCGGCATCAGCAGGGCCGGGGCGATGCCAGCGACCGCCCGGTGCAGGTCTGCCGGCGTGGCATGGCCGCTGCTGGCGGCCCACACCAACTGGACGCCGAAGCGGTCCAGCCACCGGGTGAGCAGCTCAAACTGCGGGTCGAACCGGCCGAGCGGCTCGCCGTTGCTGTGGATGAATACCGAACCCGCCACAGGCTTCAGGTCGACCAGCTCGTTGATATCCCAGTAGAAGAGCTGGAGCAGGTACCGGCTCTGGTCCGCCCGAATGGCGGCCGCATCCAGCACCCGCACGCCCGAAGCGAAGAGCTCCGCGAGCCAGGGCTGGGCCGTGCCCTGGGCCCGGGCTTGCTTGTCCTTGTCACGCTCAAACAGGGCGATCTGCCCGAGGTCGCCGCCCATCGTCTGGTAGACGTAAGCCATTTCCGGCGACAGCAGCAGCGTGCGACCGGCTGCCGGCATCGCCCTGGCGATGTTGATGAGCCGCACGGTGTTGCGGGGGTAGAGGCTGATCAGGCCGAGACCATCCGTGCCCTTCAGGATCTCAACCAGCCGCCCCGGCACATCAGGCTCCGACAGCGGCGCCAGCCGCTCCGGCGACGGCGCCGGCTCGCCCAGGCGGGTGCCCTCGATCAGCAGAACCTTGGGGTTGGTCGCCGCTGCGGCCCGGATGAACGCAGCGACCCGCTCCGGGTTCGGCCCGTGCATGCGCAGGTCCCCCGAGTAGACTACCG
>JAQBPS010000492.1 GCA_028287415.1 Bacillota bacterium
GAAGACCCAGACGAGCATCAGCGTGGAGGCCGGCAGCAGCAAGTGCCTGAGCAGGTCGAGCACAAACGCCCATCCGCTGGTCGGTCCCATCACGGTGTTCATGCCGGATGTCGGGAGCCAGTGCAGTCTGACCCCAAACGCAATAATTGCAATGAGACCAAGCCAGAAGACGGGAACGGAGTACAAGATCGACGCCGCCATGGTCAGAATGTTGTCGAGAGGCGACCCCTGTCTTCGTGCGGCGAGTACGCCCAGCACGATTCCGAGCGCGATCCCCAGGAACTGCGCCGTCAGGACCAGCAGCAGGGTGGCTGGCAGGTGCCTGAGGATCACGTCGAGAACTGGCTGGTTGTAATCGTAGGAGTAGCCGAGGTCGCCGGTAAACACCTTCCGCAGGTAGGTCACAAGTTGCTTTGGCAGGGGCTGATCCAGGCCGTACTTCGCTCGCGTGGCCGCGACGTATTCCTTGCCAGCCATGTCCCCGGCCATAATTTGCACGGGGTCTCCAGGCGCCACGTGGATCAGTACAAAGTTGGCGATGACGATTAGCAAAATCACCGGCAGCATTTGGGCGACCCGTCCCACGATATAACGACGCATTCGCACCTACCCCCCATATGCTTACCTGCTATACATTTGGCGCTTGGATGATTGCATGCCGTTGTATACAATTGTATCCTATGGTACACGTATTACGACAGCCCATTCAAGTTCCCCTTCCGCGAATAGATAAAATTTCGCGATGTTCATCAGGGCTCTTCATCCAGAAGCTTTGCGAAGGAGCGAATGCAGCATGAACGACAGTGCCGAGCGCATCCAGGCATTGAAAGCAGAGTTCAACCGCGGTCAGAATGCCGCGGAATTGGCCCTGGATACGTTAAGGAGCGCCATCTTCGAAGGAATCCTGGCTCCCGGGCACCGGATCACTGAGCATGAATTGAGCGACTTGCTCGGGATGAGCCGGACTCCGATTCGCGAGGCGCTCGCAAAGCTCCAGGCAGAAGGGCTGATTGAACCAGGAGCCAGAGGTGGCTTGGCGGTGATCGCGTTCGGTTTGCAGGAGTACCTGGCGACATTCCCAGCACGGGAAGCCCTTGAAGGACAGGCTGCGGCCCTTGCCTGTGTGCGGTGTACCGTCGCCGACCTGAACCGCCTCCAGTTCTATACGGACGCGATGCAACAAGCCGCCTCAGAAGAAGATCTCAGCGGCTTTTCGCGGGCCAATCGGCTCTTCCACCGGACGATCTGGACGATCGCCGGCAATCCCGTGATCACTCGATTTTTGATGCAGCTTCAGAACTATGCATTGTTGTTCCATCACAACCGATTCGGCTCTCCCGGCCGGGAGGAAGCCGCGATCGCTGAGCACCTGTTGATCATTCAAGCGCTGCGTGACCGGCACGCGGAACGAGTCGAGCGGCTTGTCAAGCTTCACGTGGCCAACGCCCGTGAAGCGCTGGAGCAGCATGTAGAAACGCATAACATCAAGGGTGACCGGACTAGTTGGTAGCGATCTCGCTCGGAACAACGGTGGGCCGTTGGCGGTTACGAGCCGCGGCAGGTCAAGCAAATGGATGAAGGGAGGGAGCCAAGACTGGCTCCCTCCCTCCGTTTTGTGCACTTGCGAAAGCAAACCGTGACGTACGGGAAGTGATGCTGCTAAACTGCGAACCCACGCGGTGGACCACCATGACCGAACCCCGGAAGAATTTCGCATATCATCTACAAAATAATTAGATATGTAACATTATTAATGATGTACAATAAACTTTGTCTATGATCGACTTTCAAAAGTAGGGGGCGGAAATCATGGGCCAGGGCGGGTATATCACATTGGTGAACGGAACCAAGTATGGCTGGACGAAATCGTACCAACACAAGTATCAGATGAACAGCTGGAGTTTCCCGGACAAAATCCCGGCGGGGAGTAGTAGCACCGTCTACGTGGAGTGGAACCAGGGGACTTTCCACCATGAAGTCGACGATGCGGGCGAGGCCACTTACACACTGCACGGCACCGGCGGCCTGAACTTCCAGGTCCAGGCCCGCGCCAAGAACGGCTTCGGCCTCAAGGTCGTGCTGACAGGGATGGAGACGCGCCATGCTCCGAAGGGCACCACCATCGACCTGGGCTGGAACCATGATGGCTATGTCACCTTTGTGCTTGCGGGCAAGGTGGATGCGTTCACCGTAAGCGGCCGCCCCGCCGGGTCCTGGATGCAGGACAACCTGGGCCTGCTGGGGGACCGGACCCTGCGCCAGATCTGCATCCCGGGATCTCACGATGCCGGCATGAGCGTCCTCGCATCCGGCACCGGGTTTGCCCAGGAGTGCAACACCCTGACCCAGTCTGCGCCCATCGGGACGCAGCTGACTTATGGCTCCCGCTATTTCGACGTGCGGCCGGTGATCAGCGCCGGCAAATTCCTGACCGGTCATTACAGCGATGTGACGCAGATCAACTCATGGCAGGGTGGCAACGGTCAGTCCATCGCATCGATCGTGCAGGAAGTGAACGCGTTCACTGCCGACAACAAGGAACTGGTGATCCTGCGCCTCTCGCACGATCTCAACACCGATGTGGGCAACACGTCCTATCGCCCCTTCACGCGGAGTGAGTGGACCGATCTGATTAACCAGCTGGCCGGCCTGAACAACCTGTTCTTTGAGCCCGGGAACGTGCCCTATGACCTGTCCGAGTTGCGCCTCTCTGACTTGATTGGTGGGCACCGCGCTGCGGTGGTCGTGATCGTGGACCCGAGCAGCACCATCATCCCGGGGCGCGGGGGTCAGGGCTTTTACACCAAACGTCGATTCCCCGTGTTCGACCAATACAGCAACTCCAACGATGTCGACGCCATGGCCAAAGACCAGCTGGAGAAGCTGGACAAGCAGCGGCCGAACCCCGACAGCCCGCTGTTCTTGCTCTCGTGGACCCTCACGCAGAACGCGACGCAGGCATCCACCTGTGTGTTGGGGACCGCCCGGAGCATCAGGGATCTGGCCGACATCGCCAACCCCCAGCTGTACAGCCGTCTCCTGGCCGGATGCAGCGCTCAGTGCTATCCCAACATCCTGTACATGGATTACGTCCAGGTACCGGACGTGACGGCCATGGCGATGGCGGTCAACTGGCTCTCCCTGGCTTAGGTATAAGAAAACAGCGCACGCGCCCACTCCGGGAGGTGCGCTGTTCCATTTCCTCCCCCCTACCCCGCCAGCAGCCGGTTCAGCGAGAACCCCGTCACCCGACATGCGCCGATTCCACACGGCAGACCTGC
>JAQBPS010000559.1 GCA_028287415.1 Bacillota bacterium
CGACCAGATGCCCCGCTATGGCTGGAATACGCTGAAATGCGGCGGGCAGCCGGTGCCAGTCGAGTACCACTCCGTCTTCGGCACCGGCACCGGTGGTCGGGCGGCGATCGGTCTGCGTGCCCAGCCACAGTATACGGAATTGATGATCCAAACTGAGGTTATGGCCGGGGTAGCCGGTGCGACATGCGAGGGGCCGCGCTAGGCCGCCCGTGTACGGCCCCCGCGCCTAGCACCGCCCGATCGACCACCAGCAGACCATATGCGCCGACATGTCGGTTCTGCGCCAATCTCTGCACCCCCATATGCCTGACCGACGAAGAAGGCCCTGCGGAAGTTCCGCAGGGCCTCTCCCGCTAGTGCACCTGCGGGAAGTTCGGGATATCGTTCGGGAGTTCCCCCGGGCTCGGCACGTTCGCCTTCACCCGTGCACGCGCCCGCCGCCCCGCGATCCGGCAGACCATCGGCGCGATGTCCGCCGCCTCGAACTTCAGACGCTCGTCCGGCGGATGCATCTGATGCACCTGGTGGGTCACATCGTCCAGCGCACGCATGAGCCGGTCGGCCGGCGGGTCTTCCAGTCCGCATGACTCAAGCCTGCGCACGGCGTCAACCAGCAGATCGGCGGCACGGCTGAAGTCATGGGCCGCCTCGGTCAGCAGTTCATCTTCCAATCGCTCCACCTCGCCATAGTGATGCCCCATTTGCCACCACGCAAACGCACCGCATCAGCCGCTGGGGTTGCCATCCCTGCGCCAGAGCGTTATGCTCATTTCACATAACGTTAAAGGGAAACCTACCCAAAAGGGGGGCTGAACTGGTCGATGAACAGCGGTCTGGCAGCACGGGAGATCGGTAATCTGGTGCGAAACCTGCGCAAGCAGCATATGGGCAAGGGACCTGACGAGGTCGTTACGCGGTTCAGCGGCCCCCTGGTGATCTGCGAAATGAAAGGCTGCATGACCAACTTTGAGAAGTTCATGGCGCAGACACCTGAGGGCAAACAGATGATCCACACGGCACGCACGGCCTTCGTCAAGCGGATGTATGAAGATCCGGCGCTGCGGGCACAGCTTGAGCGGATCGTCAACGCAAAGTTTATCAAAATTTATGCCGATTTTTGTGTCGATACCGATTCTGCGATCAGTGTGTTTGTGTTTCAAAGTTCGTTAGGTACTGGACAGTAATGGTTGATTTCAGTAATAATAGAAGTGGCGACAGGAGTTGGGTGTACCCTTCGTTCTGTGTATCCAGCTTCTAACGTCACCAACAATCTGCGGATTGGTCTGCCAGTAGCGCATCTGCTGGGGGATTACTCCACCACAAGCGATCGGCTCGCTGCTGCTAATGAGCACGGGGCGATGGTTGTGGTGGAGTTTTTATTTTATACCATGGAGGGATAAGCATGAGCGAGCAGACCACGGCCCCTGCAACAGTATCGATCTACATCGATGGAAAAACCTACGAGGCCCCGGCCGGGAAACCGATCTTGCAATTCTTCCTGGACAACGGGATCGAGCATCCGCACATCTGCTACAACCCGCAGCTCGGCGCGATCCAGTCCTGCGACACCTGCATGATCGAAGTTGACGGCAAGGTGATGCGGGCCTGTGCGACCCCGATCGCCGCAGGTATGCGGATCGAGCGGGGCGCTGACCGTGCCAAAGCGGCCCGGGACGAAGCGATGGACCGGATCCTCGAGAATCACATGCTCTACTGCACAGTCTGCGACAACAACAACGGCAACTGCACGGTCCACAACACCGTTCACCTGATGGGCACCGACCACCAGACACGCGAGTTCAAGCCGAAGCCTTACCCGGTTGACATGTCGCACCCGTTCTACCGGTACGACCCGAACCAGTGCATCCTCTGCGGCCGCTGTGTCGAGGCCTGCCAGGACCTCCAGGTCAATGAGACGCTCTCCATCGACTGGGAACGGGAGCGCCCCCGCGTCATCTGGGACATGGACGTGCCGATCGACCAGTCCTCATGCGTCTCCTGCGGCCACTGCGTCACTGTCTGCCCGTGCAACGCACTGATGGAGAAGTCGATGCTCGGCGAGGCGGGCTTCATGACCGATATGGATCCGAATCTGCTCCTCCCGATGATCGACCTGGTCAAGGACGTGGAGCCCGGCTATCAGAGCATCCTGGCCATCTCCGACATCGAGTCGGCCATGCGGGAGACCCGGATCAAGAAGACCAAAACCGTCTGCACCTACTGTGCGGTTGGCTGCTCGTTCGACGTGTGGACCAAGGACCGCGACATCCTGAAGATCGAGCCAACCCTGGAAGCGCCGGTGAACGGCATCTCCACCTGTGTGAAGGGCAAGTTCGGCTGGGACTTTGTTAACAGTGCGGAGCGCCTCACCACGCCGCTGATCCGCAGGGGCGACAAGTTTGTCCGCGCAACCTGGGATGAGGCACTGGACCTGATTGCGCGGAAGCTGTCCGAGATCAAGACCACGTACGGCCCTGAGAGCATTGGCTTCATCGCCTCCTCCAAGGCGACAAATGAGGACAATTATGCGATGCAGAAACTGGCCCGTGCCGTGATTGGCACGAACCACATCGACAACTGCTCACGCTATTGCCAGTCCCCGGCCACCAGCGGCCTGTTCCGCACGGTCGGTTACGGCGGCGATGCCGGGACGCTCAAGGACATGGCCAGCGCCGGCCTCGTCATCATCGTCGGCTCCAACACGGCCGAAGCGCATCCGGTTGCTGCGACCCGCATCAAGCGGGCCGGGAAGCTGGACGACCAGAAGCTGATCGTGGTCGACCTGCGCAAGCACGAGATGGCCGAGCGCGCCGACCTGTTCGTCCGCCCCAAGCAGGGCACTGACGAGATCTGGATGGCGGCCGTCGCCAAGTACATCATCGACCAGGGCTGGCACGCACAGGAGTTTATTGCCCAGCACGTCAACAATGTGGATGATTTCATCGCCTCGCTCGGCGGCTACACGCTCGAGTACGCGGAATCGGCGACCGGTATTTCCAGGGCCGAACTGATTAAAATGGCAGAGATGATCCATGAGGCTGACGGTACCTGCATACTGTGGGCGATGGGTATCACGCAGAACTGCGGCGGTGCGGAGACATCAGCCATGATCAGCAACCTCCTGCTCGTTACCGGCAACTATATGCGTCCCGGCGCGGGTGCATACCCCATGCGTGGGCACAACAATGTCCAGGGTGCTTCCGACTTTGGCACGCTGCCCGGCTTCCTGCCCGGCTATCAGCTTGTGGAGGACGACGTTGTCCGCGACAAGTTCGAGCGGGCGTGGGGCACCAAGCTGCCGCCGGCGGAAGGCAAGGACAGACAGGAGATGCTCGCACATATCCAGAAGGGCGAGCTGAAGGCGATGTACCTGATGGGCGAAGAGCTCGCGTGGGTGGATGCGAATGCGAACCACGTCCATGACTCACTGGGGATGCTGGACTTCCTGGTGGTCCAGGATATCTTCTTCACGAAGACCGCCCAGTTTGCGGATGTGGTCCTGCCGGCCTGCCCCAGCCTGGAGAAGGACGGCACCTTCACCAACACGGAGCGCCGGCTTCAGCGGCTGTATCAGGTGCTGGAGCCCCTCGGCGACTCCCGGCCTGACTGGCAGATTCTCCAGGACGTAGCGAACCGGCTCGGTGCAAATTGGCACTATCAGCATCCGAGCGAGATTATGGCGGAAGCCGCCAGCCTCAGCCCCCTGTTCGCCGGGGTGTCGTACGAGCGGCTGGAGGGTTACAAGAGCCTGCTATGGCCGGTAGATGCGGACGGTACCGATACGCCGCTGCTCTTCACGGAGGAGTTTCCCTTCCCCGACGGCAAGGCCCGTCTGGTACCGGTGGCATTCGTCCCGCCGCTTCAGGCAACGCCCGACTATGATCTGCTGCTGAACAACGGCCGCCTGCTGGAGCACTTCCACGAGGGCAACATGACCA
This sequence comes from Bacillota bacterium, assembly GCA_028287415.1. Lineage (GTDB taxonomy): Bacteria > Bacillota > Sulfobacillia > Symbiobacteriales > Symbiobacteriaceae > RYN-353. The sequence continues at coordinate 3,939 of JAQBPS010000559.1, forward strand.
ACAAGTCCCGTGGCTTGCGGCACAAGTTTCCGGGTACGTTCCTCGAGGTTTCGCCGGAACTGGCGCAGGAGCGGGGAGTCGAAACCGGCACGCTGGTGCGTCTCGCCACCGAGTACGGGACGATCAAGGTCCGGGCGTTGGTGACCGACAGGGTCTCCGGCCGGGAACTCTTCATGCCCATGAATTCGGTGGATGATGAGTCCGCCATCATCAACCTGACGGGCCCCGCCACGGATGTCCTGACAAACACCCCCGCATACAAGCAGACCTATGTGCGGATGGAAGTGCTGGAGCAGAAGGGCGAAAGCCCGTTGCCACGTGCCAACCACC
>JAQBPS010000589.1 GCA_028287415.1 Bacillota bacterium
CCGAGCTGGTGAGCTGCACGGGACCGGACTGGACGATCGGCAGCGGCGACGCCCGCTTCGAGACAGTCGGTACGTTTCGGCGGCGCACCGCTCCCGCAGGCGCGCCCGACGCCGTGTTTGCCGCCACCGTGGTGGACGTGCCCCGCGTGACCGAGGCAGTGACCATTGCCGCCCCGGCGTACGAGTGGCAGGTCGCGAACAACCTCTACGACAGCCCCGGCGGCACCGACGAGCACGGTGTGGCGTTTGCCGCCAGCTTTCCCGATCCCATTGTCGAGATCGTGGCCGGCGATCATCCGGTGGCGGTGCCGATCCTGGTGCAGCGGGACCTGCGCCGGCTCGTGCTGATCAACCGGTTCATCCCGCCCGGCGCCACACTGCGGGTCGACCTGGTGGCGCACACCCTGACTGACATCGCAGGGCCGGTGACGCTGGAGGGGCCGGTCCGGTACAACGAGACCACCCCGCCCCTGCTCTACGGCACGGGCGGGCTGGTGCATGACACGGGTGCCGGGGATTTGAGCGGCCCGGCGACGCGGCCCTTTCATCTGGTGCGCTGGCACAAGACCCGCCGCCGGGAGGAGGGCATGCCCGAGGTGCCCGGGCCGCCCGGCAGCATGGCCCATGTGCCGATCGCCAACCTGCCCTGGCCGGCGCTGCTGCCGCTCGGCAGTTCCCGCTGGAGCCTGCTGGTGGGTGTCGGCCGGGACAATGAGGCGCCGGAGCTGGATGCGCAGCTGCCGCACACCCTGGTGCGGGCGCTGCCGGCCACGGTGGGCCTCGGTCCGCAGGCGATCCGCTTCGGGTGGAGCGGCCGCCGCCTGGCCACGTTCACCCTCCGCTTCGACCAGGCCCACCTCTGCGACGGGCCGTCGCCGGCCGGGCTGATGCAGCACCGGGCGGCCTGGCTGCGGGAGCAGGTTGAGCGGCTGAAGCTGGCGGGCGTGATCTACCTGGCCCAGGATGCGCTCGCACCAGGACCGCCCCCGATATCCGAGCCGGAGGACCCGTCGCTTATCCTGTGGCAGCTGACGCGCCCCGACCAGACGCATGGGCTGTCCACGCAGCCGGTCCCCCGGTCGACCGGGGTGACGGAGAGCCTCATCCTGCGGGATGCCGTCGCCATGGATGTCACGGCAGCGGCGGCCCCGTCGATCAGTGCGACGGAGACGCTCGTAGCCGGGGATACCGTCGCTTTAGTCACCACAGCGCCCGCCGCCCCGTCGACAGCGGCTACGGAGACGCTGATGCTCCAGGATACCGTCGCTTTAGATGTCACCACACCCGAGGGAGGACTAGCAATGCCAGAGGAATCAGTGCTCGTTCACGGCCATGTGATCCTGGAAGTAACCACGGCCAGCGGGATGCCCGGCGACAGCGTCGAGGGGACCAATACAGTGGTGGATGGCGGGCGGCGGCTGCTCGCCAATCTCCTCGCCGGGACGGCCGGCAGCCCCGCTTTTGAAGCGGTCGTGGGCATCGGGACGGGCGACACCAAGCCTGACATGACCACGCTGTACGATACCGACGGCCTCTCTGGCGTGCGCGGCGAGCTTGAGTCGGCGGACGGCAAGATCACCCTCAGGGGCGTCTTCCCGGCCGGCGAGAAGGAGCGGTCGCTCAATGAGGCAGGGCTGGTGCTCACGTGCCGGGTGGGCGATAAGGAAGAGACCACGCTGTACAACCGGGCTCAGGTGAAGCCGCCGCTGACCGTGCGGGTCGGAGAAGTGCTTACGGTCACCTGGACACTCACCTTCGCGCCGCAGCAGTAACGCCCACGAGAGGAGGCGACAGCATGAGCGACTCCCTGCCCGGCGGTGCGACAACGCCCGTCACGTTTGTTGCCGGCCAGCCACTCACCGAAAATGAGCTGAACACGCTTCAGCGGGAGCTGCTGCGGCTGATCCTGACCCACAGCCATGCCGGTAACGATCTGGCGGTGCCACAGGGAGAGCAGATCACGCGGGACGGCATTGCAAAGGGCGCAGTCCACGGCAGCCACATTGCCGGCAACGCTATCACCAAGGGGCATATCGCCCACGGGGCGATCGGCGGGAGTGAAATCGGCCAGCAGGAGGTGGGCCCGGAACACCTGACGGACAGTGCCGTGGTCACCCGGACCATTGCCAAGGCCAACGTCACCCTCGAGAAGCTCTCCGATGAGGTGCAGGCGCTGCTCAAAGCGCCTCGCGAGGGCGCCACCACCTATGGCTACGCCGTGTGGCTGGACGGGCGCATCGGCTTTCCCGGCACGACCCACTGGTTTGACTGGCTGGTCAACCCCGTATCCCCCGTACGGGTGCACGACCTCCCGATCCTCCGCATGCGGGACGATGGGGGTTGGCAGCCGATCGATGTGATCCTGCCCCCCGACCAGATACGGCCGCATGTCGGCGGAACCATCGGCACCAGCCCGATCCCCAGCCCGATCCCCAGCCCCAGCCCGATCCCCAGCCCCATCCCTGATCAGATCGGGACCCGCACGCTGCTGGCGGACAGTGTCGCGGGGGTCGCCGACGTCCAGGCGGCTGGCAGCAGCGGGACGACCATCCGGGCGCGCACACGCCTGGCGGCGCCAGCAGTTCCGCCTGCTACGAGCCCGATCGATGCGACGATACCGGCGCCGATCAG
>JAQBPS010000596.1 GCA_028287415.1 Bacillota bacterium
TAGACACAAACGTGGATTTAAATACATAAAAATTGAACATTTTACCAGGTCATCCGCTATTGGATTAAAATCCGTACACTCCGCATATCCGCGGCCATAAAAAATGCTTGAGCACCCCCACATGTTCGCATTCAAAAATCTGTGTTTGCCCCTAAAATCTGTGTAACCCGTGAAATCCGTGGCCATATAAAAAAGCGGCCGGCAGCCCAGTCGCTGCACCTGGAAGGCGGACTCCGCGGCCATAAAAATCAGGACAGCCCCACCCGAAGGCTGGACTGTCCTGTGTGTAATCAAGGCGTGGGCGGTTTGCGGGTGAGCTCGAATCGCTCCCCGCCCCGCACGTAGGCGTTCCCCACGAGGCGGCCGAGGGGGGCGAGCTGGGCGATGTCGATCCGGCCCCGCTCCATCAGCAGGTGATCGGCGACGTGGAACAGGACTACCTGGCCGACCACCCACTGGTAGTTGGCCCCGAGATCGATGATCTGGCGGAGTTCGCACTCCAGATGAACCGGCGATGCGGCGATGCGGGGCGCCTTGACCCGGACGCCGGGAACGGTCGCCAGGCCAACCTGCTCCAGTTCGTTCACACCCGGTGCGTACTCGGCGGCAGTCTGGTTCATTGGTTCGGCCAGGTCGGTCGGCACGATGTTGACCACGAACTCGCCCGTCGCCTGCACGTTGGCCATCGTATCCTTCTTCCGGCCTGACTTCTCGCTGACCGCGAAGCCTAAAAGTGGCGGCTCTGAGGCCATCACGTTGAAGAAGCTGTAGGGTGCGGCATTCACCGCCCCGTCAGGGGCGATCGTCGTGACCCAGGCGATCGGCCGGGGCACGACGGAGCCTGCCAGCAATTTGTAGATGGCCTGTTCGCTCAGCTGCTGCGGGTCGAATTGCACCGTCTCGCCTCCTCAGCTTTTAATGGCCCTTCCAGCGTGGCTGCCGCTTTTCCAGGAACGCGCTGACTCCCTCCCGGAAGTCATCACTCATGTAGCAGCGGATGATCAGGTCCTCCCCGGCGGGGCCGCGTCGGTGTGATTGCAAGCGCCGGATTGCCTCCTTGGTCGCCCATTGGGTGAGCGGTGCGTTCGCAATGAGGCGCTCGGCCACCTCGGCAACCCGGACGGGCAGGGCTTCCGATGGGACAACCTCGTTCACCAGGCCGATCGCCTTTGCTTCCGCGGCGTCCAGCAGCCTGGCCAGGAATAGCATTTCCTTTGTGAGGGCCGGGCCCGCGACGTCCAGCAGGCGTGCGATGTTGCCGATGGACAGGCAGTTGCCCAGGGTCCGGGCGATCGGTGCGCCGAACCGGGCGTCCGGTGTGACAATGCGCAGGTCGCAGGCGAGCGCCAGCATGCAGCCTCCGCCCACGGCGAAGCCCTGCACAGCGGCGATCGTCGGCTTGCCGAGCGCCTCCAGACGGGTCAGCGCCGACTCAATCCGCTGCTCGTAAGCGAGCGCATCCGCGGGCTTCTGTATGGACCGGAACTGGGCGATGTCGGTGCCGGAGACAAACGCCTTGCCACCGGCCCCCTGCAACACGAGCACCCGGACGGAATCGTCCCGCTCTGCCCGGTCGCAGATGGCCACGAGCTCATCGTACATGGCGAACGTCATGGCATTATGGGCCTCGGGGCGGTTGAATGTGACGTAGGCGACGGCGCCCTCCTGGCGGTAGAGCACATGGTCAGCAGTCAATGGTCGCACCTCCTGATCATCCGATCACCCCGGCGGCTTTCAGCTGCTGCACTGCACCGGGGTCCAGGCCGATCTCGCCGAGGATGCTTTCGGTGTGCTGCCCCAGGAGTGGGGCCGGTTGCCCGGCCTGGACAGGGGTGGCGGACAGCTTGAGCGGTGAACCCAAGGTCCGGAGGCTGCCCAGCGTCGGGTGCTCCACCTCCTGCACCATCGCCCGTGCCCGGACATGCGGGTCGGCAAACACTTCGGCGTAGTTGAGGATCGGTCCGCCGGGAACGCCGGCAGCATCCATCTGCGTGAGCAAATCGGCGCGTGTGAGGCGGGCGGTGACGCCCTCGATCAGGGCGATCAGCGCCGCCCGGTTCTGAACCCGCAGCGCGGCGGTGGCAAAATCGGGCAGTGTGGTCCATTCGGGATGGCCGCACACCTGACAGAACAGGCGGAAGGTCTGTTCATTCGCCGCCCCGAGGGTGATGTGGCCGTCCGCACAGCGAATCGCCTGGTACGGGGCGTTCATGCGGTGAGCGGAGCCCAGGGGGCCAGGCACCTCACCGTCGGTGAAGTACTCAGTCGCCTCCCAGACGGACAGGGCGATGCCGGCTTCCAGCAGCGAGGTGTCGACATGCTGCCCCTGCCCGGTGGCCGACCGATGATACAAGGCGGCGAGGATGCCCGAAAGGGCGAACAGGCCGGCGCCCAGGTCGGTGATCGGCACGCCGCACTTGACGGGTGCACCACCGGGCTCGCCGGTCACCGACATGAGGCCGCTCATGCCCTGGGCCACCAGGTCGAACCCGCCCTTCTGGGCGTACGGCCCCGTCTGCCCATACCCGGAAACGGAACAGTATACCAGGCCGGGGTGCTCCCGGGCGAGTGTGTCATAGTCCAGGCCGAACTCTTTCATCACCCCGGGGCGGTAATTCTCAATCAGCACGTCCGCCTTGAGCGCCAGGTCGCGGAAAATCCGGCGCCCGTCCGCGTGCTTCAGGTTGAGCACCATGCCCCGCTTGCCGCGATTGACCGCATTGTACGGCGGGCTCTCCGTGCCCTGCGCTCCCTTCCATCTGCGGGTCACATCGCCGGCCGGCGGTTCGACCTTGATCACATCGGCGCCCATGTCGGCCAGCATCATCGCACAGAAAGGCCCGGCCATCACCTGCGTCACATCGAGAACCCGGAGTCCCGCAAGCGCCCTGGACATGGCTGATGCACCCCCGTGAAGGTCTCAGGTTGTTGCCGGTTCCAACCGCTGCCGGCTCTTCGCCGCCACCGCTATGCGTTGCCAGTCATAGGTCATGGGGTGGAGCGTATGGGCGCGCCAGGCCGGGGCCTGGTCCGCAAAGTGTGCGCTGTCCGGTTCGCCCGATGCGCCGTGCGGCACCACCCAGCCGCTGCGCTCCCAGTCCGCCACGTCAAAGAGATAGCGGGCGACCGAGGCGATGGTCACCGTGAAGCCCGTGGCGGGGATGTAGCCCGCGGCCTGCACCGTGTCGTTGTCGCCGTCCATGGCGGCAGCGATCGGCTGGAGGCGGTGGGCCTCGTCCGGGAAGGCTGCGGCGAGGGCGTGGGCAGGCCGGAGCTGGTGGAGCAGGCCCCACAGCCAGCCATGCATGGGCTCGCCGAACAGTTCCTGCAGCTTCGTAACCGCCCGCTCCAGCGCCTCGGTCAGCAGGTCGTCCCAATTGGCGCCGTCCGCGAGCAGGCTGCGGTCATCGCGCTCCACCAGGTCGAAAATCCGCTGCCGGAAGGTGGTGACCAGCGCGGGGCCGCCGCGCCCGGCCAACTGATACGCGGTCGGTTCCAAGGGGCCCAGGAGGGGACGAAGCACCGCGCCGGTCAGCTCCTCCCGCATGAGGTTGTAGATGGCAGCGGCTGCGGATTCCGCCAGGATCTGTCCGTTCCACTTCTGAAGCAGTGCCTTCGCCTGCGCTCCGGCGGCCGTGCGCGGCTGCACCCGCCCCAGCAGTCGCAGGAATTGGAGGGCGGGCAGCGAGAGCACGTCGGCGTGGATGGCGGCCATGTCGGCCGGCGTCAGGCCGGTTGCATGGCGGAGGCGTTCGACGATGCGCCTGGCGCGGAAGTCAGCGGAGTACGAGATTGAGATGTAGTGCGGATAATCAGCGCCGACGATGCGATTATTCGCCGTGACAATGTAGCCGCACGCCGGGTTCACCAGGTGCGGCAGCTCCGCGTAGGGCACCATACCTTGCCATTCGTGCTCCCCGGTCCAGCCCGGCACCGGCAACCATGCATTGGCGAGGGGGCGCATGGGCAGGAGTCCCCGCATCCGGTAAGCGATGTTGCCGTCGACGTCGGTGGAGAGCAGGTTGTTGACCGGGTCGACCCAGTCGCACATCACGCCGTCCAGCTCTGCGCAGGAGCGGGCGGTCAACATGGGCAGCAGGCAGTTCCAGCCAGGGTTCTCGGCAAGTGTGGCGGTGTACCGCATGGTGATGGCACAACCATCGGCGGGATTGCCCGCCACCACGCCGCCATGATGGGTGACCGTGATATCCACCGCGACCGGAGCGGCACCGCGCACCTGGATGATTTCACGGCGCACCTCAGCATCCCGCCACTCGCCCTGGAACAGATAGCGGCTGGGGTTCTCAGGGTCGAAGCGCTCCACGAACAGGTCCTGCGTGTCGGCCTGTGCATGGGTGATACACCACGCCACCCGCCCGTTGTGGCCGAAGTGTGGGAGGGCGGGAAGCCCCGGGAAGGAGAGCCCGGTCGCATCGAACGTATCGCAGGCTATATGGTTTTGGTAATACACGTTTGGCACGTCCACAGCCCGGTGTGGGTCACCGGCCAGGAGCGGCTTGCCGGATGCGGTGCGGCTGCCAGCGACGACCCAGTTGTTGCTGCCGCCGTCCTCATCCTTCAGCCAGTCCAGGGCGGCCACGGCCTCTGCCAGCTCGTCCAACGCGACCCCAGCCGGACCGTCGTAAGTCGTGTCGGGGGGCAGCACCAGCAGTTCGTCTGGCCGACCGTAGGGGTAGAGGGCAAGCATGCGTGCCAAACCGACCTGCCGGACGAGGCGGGCCCGGAAGAGCTTCGCTTCCCATACGCCCATCACGACGTGTCGTCCCTTGTAGAGCGCCAAGCCATGCCAGGGTTCCCAAGCCTCGGGCCGGGCGCCCAGCAATGCATACTCAGCGGGCAGCCGGTCGGTGCCCGCCAGAAATGCGTTGACGCCCGCCGCATACGCGTCGAGCATCGCTCTGGTTTCGGGGGTGGCCTGCGCATAGTCGCGCCGGGCGGTCTCCGCCAGCCGCAGCCTGCGCATCAGCCGGTCCGACGCGACACCAGCGGGACCGGCATACTCCGCCCAGCGCCCCTGGGCCCGGCGGCGGTCGCAGTCCATTTGCCAGAGACGGTCCTCTGCATGAGCGAAGCCCTGACCGAAAAAAGCGTCATTGGCGCAGCTGGCCTTGATATGGGGCACACCGAGCGAATCCCGGAAGATATCCACCGCGGCATCATGCTCCGGTGCTGGCGGCATCGCAGTCACATCCCTTACCGGTCTCTCTCCCGGTAGTTCCCCCTTCACATGGAATTTCCTCCGTATACAGAACAATCGGTTCAGACCGCAGTGGGCGAGCGTTGCCCGCCGGTCAGGTAGCGCTTGAGCCAGCGCGTCCAGAGGAAGTACATGGTAAAGAAGAATACGGTCAGGGCCGGGTGCCAGCCGCGATGGTACTGAAAGGAGCCACTCCACAGGAACAGCCACTCCAGGGGGCCGCCCAGAATCATGCCCGCGCCGAGCGCCTTGAGGAACGGCGAGCGGTCCGAGTAATGGGCATAGAGCACGCCCAGCAATGGCTCGATGCCCATCGTCACCAGAAAGAGGCCGGCAAAACCGCCGAACGTATACATGTCAAGGAAAATGGCAGTACTCCCCTGTGCAGCCAAGGCGACCAGGAGGTTAATCCCGTAGATGATGACATAGGGGCGCAGTTCCGGCTCATCGCGCAAAGCTACGAAGGCCCAAACCGCCAGGACCACCAGTAAAATCACATAGGGTGCCATTTCGTCAACTCCCCGAATGAACCACAAGGTAACCTCTGAGTGAGGTTCCACCAAGCGGGCGCCGTTCATACAACATCGGCTGTCTTGGCAATCTAACCGTAATAAAAAAGAAAGCGCCAGCAGGCCGTACGGCTTGCTGGCGCTTTCCTGATCGATTGATTACACCGGCTGGTTGGCGGCCAGGCGCCGCAGCACGGTCTTCAGGACGCCCCCGTTCTTGTAGTACTGGATCTCCACGGCGGTGTCCAGGCGGGAGGTCACGGCGAACTTGACCGTGGTGCCGTCAGCCTTCGTGGCGACCACCTCCACGTCCTGCCGTGGCGTCAGCGGTCCGGTGATGCCGGTGATGTCGAACGACTCGGTGCCGTCCAGGCCGAGGCTCTCCGGGGTCTGGCCGCCCTTGAACACCAGTGGCAGCACGCCCATGCCGATCAGGTTCGACCGGTGGATCCGCTCGTAGCTCTCCGCGATGACCGCCTTGACGCCCTGGAGCATCACGCCCTTGGCCGCCCAGTCACGGGAGGAGCCCATGCCGTAGTCCCTGCCCGCAAGGATCACCAGCGGGGTCTGATCAGCCATATACTTCACGGCTGCATCCCAGATCGAGAGCAGTTCGCCGGTGGGCAGGTACTTGGTGTAGCCGCCCTCCTTGCCGTCCGCCAGGGCGTTCTTGAGGCGAATGTTGGCGAAGGTGCCCCGCTGCATCACCTCGTGGCTGCCGCGGCGGGATCCGTAGCTGTTGAAGTCGACGGGTTCGACACCGTGCGCCATCAGATACTCCGCCGCCGGGCTGTTCTTGGCGATGTTGCCCGCCGGGGAGATGTGGTCGGTGGTGACGGAGTCGCCCAGCACTGCCAGGGCCCGGGCTCCGGTAATGTTGCGCAACGGGGCGGAATTCATATCCATGCCGATAAAGTACGGCGGCTCCTGGATATAGGTCGAGTCCAGATCCCAGTGGTAAAGCTCGCCGACCGGGGCGAGGAGCTTCTGCCAGTTCTCATCCCCGTCGAACACGGTGGCGTACTGCTCCTTGAACATCTCGGGCTTGAGCGCTTCGCCGATCGCGGTCCGAATCTCCTCAGTTGTCGGCCAGATGTCCCGGAGGTAGACCGGGTTGCCGTCCTGGTCGGCGCCGAGCGGGTCGGCCTCCAGATCAATATCGACGGTGCCGGCGATCGCATAGGCGACCACCAGCATCGGGGAGGCGAGATAGTTCGCTTTGACGAGCGGGTTGACGCGGCCCTCAAAGTTTCGATTGCCGGAAATGACCGCCGCGACAGCGAGGTCGCCATCCTGCACGTCGCGGGCGACGTCCTCCGGCAGGCTGCCGGAGTTGCCAATGCAGGTGGTGCAGCCGTAACCGACCACGTGGAAGCCCAGCGACTCGAGCGCAGGCAGGACGCCGCCAGCCTTCAGGTACTCAGTGACGACCCGGGAGCCCGGCGCGAGGCTGGTTTTGACCCAGGGCTTGCGGGTCAGGCCGAGAGCCGCAGCCTTCTTGGCCACCAGACCGGCGCCCATCATCACGGACGGATTCGAGGTGTTCGTGCAGGAGGTGATCGCTGCGATGACGACCGAGCCGCTCTCCACGCCGGTCTTGGTCGCCGTGGCAACACCGCCGCTAGTGCCCATGGTCGGAAAGTTGGTCCGGTAGGAGGACTTCACCTCGCTGAGGAGGACCCGGTCCTGGGGGCGCTTCGGCCCGGCGAGGGAGGTCTTCACCGTGGCGAGGTCAAGCTCCAGCGAATCGGTGAACTCCGGGTCGGGCGTGGCGTCCGTGCGGAACAGGCCCTGCTCCTTGCAGTACGCCTCCACCAGCTTGATCTGCGCGTCGGGGCGGCCGGTCTGACGCAGATACTCCAGCGTCACGTCATCGACCGGGAAGAAGCCCATGGTGGCGCCATACTCGGGGGCCATGTTGGCGATGGTCGCCCGGTCGGCGAGGGTCATCTGGCTGAGGCCGGGGCCGTAGAACTCAACAAACTTCTCGACGACGCCCTTCTTGCGGAGCATCTCGGTGACGGTCAGCACCAGGTCTGTGGCGGTGGCGCCCTCGGGCAGCCTGCCGGTCAGCTTGAAGCCGATCACTTCGGGCATTACCATATAGGAGGGCTGACCAAGCATGGCGGCCTCGGCCTCAATGCCGCCCACGCCCCAGCCCAGCACGCCCAGGCCGTTGATCATGGTCGTGTGGGAGTCAGTGCCGACGACGGTGTCCGGCAGGGCGACCTGCTCACCGTCGATCTCACGCAGGTCCACGCAGGGCGAGAGGTACTCCAGGTTCACCTGATGCACGATGCCCATGCCGGGCGGCACGGCCCGGAAGTTCTGGAATGCCTTCTGCGCCCACTTCAGGAAGAAGTAGCGCTCCTGGTTGCGCTGGA
>JAQBPS010000608.1 GCA_028287415.1 Bacillota bacterium
CAGCGGAACGGATGTGGGTGATGGATAGCCGTCAATGGGTGCGCCCAGCGCAGCAGCCAACTCGGTTGCGTGTGCTGGCAGCTGCTGGCCGGCGCCGACTGCGGCGACGAACCGCAGGCAGAACTCGATGGTCCTGATGGCCTCATCGTACTCAAGAGAGGCGTTGGCGTACCGGATCTCTACCGTGCCGATGTCGAACCAGGCTGCGGTGTTGATGCCGCAGCGATGCGACTGGGGACGCCCCCGATGGACGAGCGCGGTACGGGTGGGGTTGGCCGCAAATGCGGCCCGCATGGCAGGGACGACCGGGCGACAGTAGATCAGCCGATGTTCGGCCGTCTGCAGCAGCGCTTGCAGGGCTCCATGACAGATTAAAGCAGCGTCCAGGAGGGGCGACACGGCTGACTCGCCCCACGGCTCGAGCCCGACATGGACATGGAGGCCGCAGCTCCAGTTCGCCTGCGCACCGGTCGCCCGCAGGCGGTCAAGCATCTCCCGGATCTGCTCACGCTCCTGCCAGCGCAAGGGCGGGGGCTTCAGCTCGCTTCCTGAGTCGCAGCCTGTATCATCGACCTGATGCTCATCAAGGCTCATGGTCCAGCCGGGCAGCAGTAGCACAGCCGTCGGGTCGCCCGCGACAAACTCGAACTCAACGCCGAATCGCAGCTGTTGCCAATCAACGATAAGCGGCCACATCATGCATCAGTCTCCTTCTCATGCGTGGTAAATGGCATGTCCGCAACACGAGAAGAAGGCGGTCCTCGGACCTAGCGGGGCACCTGTTCAGGGCGCATGGGCGCACCTCCTCGCTGGTGATATACGACTGGCAGCAGGCTGAGTCCTGCAATTCCCAATCGTGTATCGCTGTGTGACTGGGTGCCACACGGTTTATCGCCCAAATGCCGCCATCAGCTTACTGCGTGAGCACAACCACAGCCAGGAACGAGGCGACTGCTGCGTGGGGGAGCAACATTGTCCAGGCAATCCAATACTGCTCCCGGCGAACTGCGACGGCTCCGCCCAGGTGTAACAATGGCAGCAGATACCCTGCCGTCTTGATCACTGGACTGACCCAGCCTGTCAGATACCACGCAAACCCGATGCTTAAAACGGCGCCCCACTGCAGCCATTTAGAATCCCGCCGCACAATGCCAAGCGTCGATACAGCCAGCGAGCCAACAATGGCAGGCCAACCGATCAGGGTCATCGCCAGCGCGGCCATCATCGCACATCCCTCCTATCCACACGGAGTCGGCCCCCCGTCACCAGATTACGCCTGTGCAGACACGGTCCGGGAGGAGAAGCCCGGCCGTTGTGCTGGCCGAAATTGGACAATGACAGTGTCGGGTGGACTTGGCGCTTAACAGGCGCCCTTCGCGCTCCGAGAGCGCGGGGGCGCCTTTTTCATGCCATCCGCACCGCCAGGATGACCGCACTCTCCGCCGCCACCCGGATCTCCGTCGCCCTGACCCGGGCCGTCCAGCACGAGCATCCCGCCCGGCGCCAGCGCCGCCAACAGCCGCTCCGGTGCCTCCTCCTTCACCTTCGAGCAGCCGCCCCACCGCGGGCAGCGAAGAGTTTCCGAAGCCCAGTCGTTCCGCCGCCTGCTGCGCCTGTACAACCAGGGGCGGGACCCTCTCCCATGCCCGATATGCCATGCTGGCGTTACCCCCACTCCGTAATTGTTTATCAAACTCATCGAAAGGATAAATTCACTATCTTAAAGAAACTTCCTCTTCACAAAAGCGACACAGGGGGTAGGGTTGATGACGACTAACCTTCGATCACTGGGCGTGCTGCTCAGCGCCGTGCTGTTCCTCTCCGCCTGCGGTTCCAAGACGGCCGACAGCCCGAACAGCGCCGCGTCGGGCGGTGCCGCTGCGAATGGCGGCGTACTGGTCCGGGCCGTCAACTACGGCGATCCCGGCAACCTGGACCCGATCGCGAAGAGCGACGTCTCCTCCCGCATGGTGACGATGCAGATCTTCGATACCCTGGTCCGCTATGACGCCGTGGCCAAGGAGATCAAAAAGGCGATCGCCGAGGACTACAAGGTGAGCGACGACGGACTCACGTACACGTTCACGCTGCGCAAGGGCGTGCTCTTTCACAATGGCCGGGAGCTGAAGGCGCCGGACGTGAAGTACAGCTTCGAGCGGGCGACCGACCCGAAGAACGGGGGCGTCACCACGACCATGCTTGACCCGGTCGTCGGCGCGATCGAGTTCCGGGAGGGCAAGGCCAAGGAGATCACGGGCATCACCGTCAAGGGCGACTACAGCGTGGAGATCAAGCTCAAGGAGCTCCAGACCGCCTTCCTGCTCACCCTGACCGGCGGCGGCGCCAGCATCGTGCCCAAGGAAGAGGTCGACAAGCTCGGCCAGGACTTCGGCCAGAAGCCGGTCGGCAGCGGGCCCTTCAAGTTCAAGGCCTGGCAGAAGGATGACAAGCTGACGCTGGAGAGCTTCGACAAGTACTATGCCGGGCGCCCGAAGCTGGACGGCGTCGTCTTCCGCTTCATGAAGGAGGAGCAGACCCGCGACGCCGAGTTCCTGTCCGGCACGATCGACACCC
>JAQBPS010000610.1 GCA_028287415.1 Bacillota bacterium
GCGCCTTCGCCCCAGGTTGCAGCCAATTGCGGCGGCCCGGCGCACGTCGCCTCCCTACTTGTTCGGATCCCGGTCCTCACGTGTGCTCTCCACTTGGATGGCCTTAGCCTCACCGGCCAGCAGCTGCCAGGTTACCTTCACGGTGCTCTTGCCGGAAGCATCGTCGCCGTAGGTGGCCACCAGCCGGTCCCCCTGAACCGCTGGTCTGCCCCCGGACCGGATCAAATCTTCCACTGGCTGAACAAACGGATCCTCTTCCTCGACACCGATTTGAGGCGACCGGCCGGCAACCCCACGACCCCCTCCGGGCCTTTCAGGTAGACGACGGCCGTGCTCTTTTCACCCGCCCCCGGGTACAGGTAGATGGCGTAAGGACCATCCTCCAGCCGGACCGTAGCGGCAGCGGTCAAGTCTGTAGGCGCCGTGTGGCTGACCATGCTGTCCACCGCCGCCTGACGTTTCAATGCGTCCGCATCGCCCGGCGCCAGTTTCAAGGCCACAGCCGCGGCATCAGCGGCGAGTGCGTAGCGCCCCGTCTCCTGGTACGCCCGGCTTAGTGCCAGGTAGGGTTCAGGCCGCTGAGGCTGCACCTCGATGGCGTCCCGCAGGTGACTGATGGCGCCGGGATACTGCTTCAATTCCACCTCGGCCATCCCCGTGTTGTACAAGGCATACGGGTGAAACTCATCCCGGCACAAAGCGTCCCGGGCCGGAAGGGCGCCGGCAGCACCGCGATGTGGACGGAAAACAGAGCGATGACGTTCCACAGTTATATCGCATACCCCCGGCGGACGGGGAGAAAGTAACAGTGCCTGAACAAACCGGAGGTGGCGCCCATGCAAGAACAACGGCTGGCCCCTCATGAATCGATGGAGATTCATGAGCTGCTCAACTTCAAGACCATCTGCCTGGCCAAATCGAAGCTGATGCAGGGCCTGGTCTTCGACAAGGAGCTCAAGGCTCTGATGCAAGCGGACGTCGAGCAATCGAAGCGGGCGATTCAGGACCTCGCCACGCTCTACCAGTACGCTCCGTTTGCACCAGCGGAGGTGGCAGTGGATGAACAATGATTACCTGGACCCCATCAACGCCGTTGGCATGCCGGAACTGGCCGATGCAACGTTCGCACTCGATTTCCTGATCCGGGCCAAAAACGGCGTGCGCAACTGCGCCTACGCCATTGCCGAAACCGCCACCCCCGCGGCACGAGCGCTGCTGGTCCGGCAATTGACCGAAGCGCTGGCGATGCATGAGCAGGCCGCCAGGTTGATGATGGACAAGGGCTGGCTTCATGGCCGCCACCTGCACGGGCAGTATCAGATTGACATGATCTCGGCCGACACCGCGTTGCAAATTGCGGAGATGAACCTCTTCCCCGACCACACGTCCCGACTGGGGATGTTCGCGACACCGGACGAATAAGGGGGAGGGCTCACGCATGAAAGCGGTTACGTATCAGGGTATCAAAAACGTTGCGGTCAAAGAGGTGGCGGATCCCAGAATCGTCAAGCGGGACGACATCATCGTCCGGCTGACCAGCACCGCCATCTGCGGATCCGACCTGCACCTGATTCATGGCATGGTCCCCAACTTCCCGACCGACTACATCATCGGCCATGAGCCGGTCGGCATCGTCGCGGAAGCGGGCCCTGACGTGACCCGGCTCAAAAAGGGGGACCGGGTGATCATCCCCTTCAATGTGAGCTGCGGCCAGTGCTGGTATTGCCAGAACCAGCTCACCAGCCAGTGCGACAATTCGAATCCCCATGGCGACATGGGCGGCTACTTCGGCTACAGCGAAACGATGGGCGGCTATGCCGGCGGCCAGGCGGAGTACATGCGGGTCCCCTATGCGAACTTCACGCCGTTCAAGGTGCCGGAGGGCAGCGAGGTGGAGGATGAGAAGCTCGCCGTCATCGCGGACGCCATGTCAACCGCCTATTGGAGCGTCGACAACGCCGGCGTGAAACCGGGCGACACCGTGATCGTCCTCGGCTGCGGTCCGGTCGGGTTGTTCACCCAGAAGTTCTGCTGGCTGAAGGGGGCAAAGCGGGTGATCGCCGTCGACTATGTCGATTACCGGCTGGAGCGGGCCAGAACCACGAACAACGTCGAGACGGTCAACTTTGAGGCGGAGAAGAACATCGGCAACCATCTGAAAGAGATCACTAAAGGCGGTGCGGATGTGGTGATCGATGCCGTCGGCATGGACGGCAAAATGACGCCGATGGAGTTCCTCGCCACCGGCCTGAAGCTCCAGGGCGGCGCACTGGGCCCGGTGATCATCGCCACCCAGGCCGTGCGCAAGGGCGGCACCATCCAGATCACGGGTGCGTACGGTGCGCGGTACAACGCCTTCCCGCTCGGCGATATCTTCCAGCGGAACGTCAACATCCGCTCGGGACAGGCGCCGGTCATCCCGTACATGCCGCTGATGTATGAGATGGTGGCCAGCGGCAAGATCGACCCGTTCGACGTCATTACCCATGTGATCCCGCTGTCGGAAGCGAGCCGTGGGTACGAGATGTTCGACACGAAGACGGACGGCTGCATCAAAGTGGTGCTCAAACCTTGAGCGGGAGGCATTGGCAGATGGAACAACCCTTCGCACTGCATGAGACGCTGGAGCTGCACGAGGTCTCGGCGTTCAAGGCGGTCTGCATGACGAAGTCGAAGACGATGCAGGGGCTGGTGACCGATCCGGAACTGCGGGAGCTGCTTCAGCGCGATGTGCAGCTGTCGACCCGGCAGCTGCACGAGCTGAATGGACTGCTGGGCAAAGCGCTGGGAGAGGGGGCGATTATGTGAATCCGATCGTTAACCCGATCATGGCCGGGTTGATGAGGGTCGACACCCTCACCGATCAGGTCATTGCGATGGACTTTCTCATATCGACGAAGACAGCCATCAAGCTGTATGCTGTGGCCGCGACGGAATCGGCCACGCCTGATCTGCGAACGACGTTCGAGCGGCACCTCTTCGAGGCGATCGAGCTGCACGGTGCAGCGACGGCGTACGCCATGCAGAAGGGCTATTACCATCCGTATAACGTGTCGGAGCAGCTCCTGCTCGATCAGCGCAACGTGCAGATGGCGGTAAGCCTCCCGTCATAAAGCCCAGGCCGCAATTACTGCGGCCTGGGCTTGATTTGGGCGTGGAATTTCCGGATGCTCATGACTGCGAT
>JAQBPS010000611.1 GCA_028287415.1 Bacillota bacterium
TCCTTCTGGGAAGGCGTCGACATTCCGGGAGACGGCCTGACATCGGTCGTGCTGGTCAAGCTGCCGTTTATGCCGCCGGATGATCCGGTGATGCAGGCACGCATTGAGGACCTGGAGCGGCGCGGCCTCTCCAGCTTCGTTCATCTGAGCTTGCCCCAGGCGATCATCCGCTTCAAGCAGGGCTTCGGCCGTCTCGTGCGAACGCGGGCTGACCGGGGCGTGGTAATTGTCCTCGACAACCGGGTCAGCCCCCGCCAGACTCGCTATGGCGGACAGTTTCTCAGGTCGCTGCCGGGTCCGAGCACGCATACCGGCCCTGCGGCCAGTGTGATCGAGCGGGCGATCCAGTGGCTGAAACTGGAGGACGAGGGTTGATCGTACCGGGTTACACTAAATACTGCCCTTATGCGGAAGGGGAACTGGGTTTGCCGCTGATCTTGCTAACCAACGACGATGGCATTTTCGCACCCGGCATCAACGCGATCCGGGCGGAAATGGAGAAGCTCGCAGGGGTCGAGGTGTGGGCGGTGGCGCCGGACCGGGAGCGGAGCGCCAGCGGCCACGCCATCACCATGTACCGGCCGCTCTTCCCACTGAAGGCTGATATTCCCGGGGCGACCGCCCCCTGCTACTCGGTGACCGGGACACCGGCGGATGCGGCCAAGCTGGCGATCGACGAATTGCTGCCGCGGCGCCCGGACCTTGTGATCTCCGGCATCAACCGGGGGCCGAACCTGGGCACTGACCTGTTCTACTCCGGTACTGTGGCTGCCGCGCGTGAGGGCCCGATTCTCGGCATTCCGGCGATCGCCGCCAGCCTTGACTCCTGGACTAGCCTGGACTACGGCGTGGCGGCCCGGTTCACCGCCCAGCTGGCGCTGAAGGTGCTCAAGGAAGGCATTCCAGCCGGGACCATGCTGAACGTGAATGTGCCCGGACTGCCCGACGCAGAGATCCAGGGGGTCCGCATCACCACCATGGGCCGCCGCCTATACCGGGACCAGTGGGATAAGCGGCAGGACCCCCGCGGCCGCACCTATTACTGGCTGGCCGGCGAGCTGATGGAACTGGACAACGACCCGGACTCCGACGTCTCCGCGGTGGAGGCCGGCTATATCTCCGTGACGCCGGTGCAGTTGGACCTGACCCGTAAGGATCAGTTGGAGCGGCTGGACGGCTGGAATCTGAAGCTGTAACATGGGACTGTATAGTATGAGATGAAAGGGTGCCTCCATGAAGCGACCGATCATTGCCCGGGAAGGCTGGCTGTTCGTTGCCTTTCTGACCGTCATAACTGCAGTTGCCGTACTCGTCCACTGGGCCGTGGCGATCATTCCCGGGGTCTTGCTCCTCTTCACGATCTGGTTCTTCCGCGACCCGGAACGGCCCATTCCCGGCGATGACCGGACCGTCGTCTCCCCTGCCGACGGCCGGGTGATGTTCGTCCGCGAGGTCGAGGAGCCCCGGTTCGTGCAGGGCAAGGCGATCATGGTCAGCATCTTCCTCTCCGTCTTCGATGTGCACATCAATCGTTCGCCGGTGGCAGGCAGTGTCGCCTACCGGACGTACGAGAATGGCAAGTTCCTGGCCGCCTGGGATGAGACGGTCGGCGAGGTGAATGAACGGGCGTACGTGGGGATCGATACGGGCCGGCACCGGGTGCTCGTCAGCCAGGTGGCGGGGCTGCTCGCCCGCCGGATTCTGACATGGTCCAAGGTGGGCGACACGCTGACCCGCGGTGAACGGTTCGGCCTGATCCGGTTCGGCTCTTGCACGCAGATCTGGCTGCCGGCCGGCAGCACGGTGACTGTAAAACCCGGCGACCGCGTCACTGGTGGCGGGACCGTCGTAGGGAGGCTGCCAGAGTGAGCAACAAGGTGCAGAAGGGCTGGGACAGCGCCCGTCATAAGTGGCGGATCCGTGCTGTCCACAGCGGCAAATGGTTTCGGGAACGCGGCCAGAAGGGCATCTCTGCGATTCCGCATCTGTTTACGCTGCTCAACCTCGTCTTTGGCGTTTTCAGCATCCTGATGACAGTTCAGGGCGAGTGGCAGATCGCGGCGCTCTCGATTGCCGGCTCGCTGATTGCGGACGGCCTGGATGGGCGCCTGGCCCGCATGCTGAAGGCGGATGGCGAGTTCGGCAAGGAGCTGGACTCGCTGGCTGACGTGGTCGCCTTCGGCACTGCACCTGCGATTCTGCTGTATCAAATGTCGCTTCATCAACTCGGCCTTTATGGGATGCTGGTCGCTTTCATCTTCCCCGTGTGCGGTGCGCTGCGGCTCGCCCGCTTCAACATCATCAAAACGAGCGGCTTCTTTCTGGGGGTGCCGATCACGGCGGCGGGTACGCTGGTCTCGTGCCTGGCGTTCTACCTGACGCGGGAGACGACGCCGAATCCGGCGCCGTTCGTGCTGCCGATGGTGATGCTGATACTCTCTTATCTGATGATCTCATCGGTTCCCTACCCGGATTTCAAAAAGCGGCGGCAGCGGGATAAGCACGCAGGTGTGGCCCAGTTCATCGGACCGCTGCTCGTGGTGTTGGCTGTGCTGATGGCATCGCGCTGGAATCCGTGGTCGGTGGTGGTCCTGCCGCTGGCGGTGTACGTGACGCTGGGACCGTGGCTGCTGCTGCTGAGGCAGTGGAGCGAGAAGGTGCACCCAAAGCTCATGGGGTCGGGACGGCGGTAAAGGTTTTTGCGGGAGGGCTGGGAGCTTGGGCTCCCGGCCCTTTTCAATGCTCGTCATACTTGGCCCATAAGCCTCGTACACATGGGCCAAGATGGTGTGCGGAGGGGGACCTGCTGATGAACGGCGAGTCTGGCGCGGCGCCCGCCCTGGACCTGCGCGCTGTAGGTGTCGGCGTATTGTGGGGCATTGGGACGTTGCTCTTGGGGGCGGTCGTGCAGGGGATCATCGGGCATAATTCGCAGGTGGGTGAAGCGGTCCTGCCGCTGATGTGGCAAGCGCTGGCGACGCTGCTGGGCGGGTTTCAGGCGGCTCGGCGGGCGACGGGCAGCGGGTGGCTGCATGGGGCCATCTCCGGCATCGTCCTTGTGCTCTGTCTCGCGGCGGGCATGGGGATTGCTTCGGCTCTG
This sequence comes from Bacillota bacterium, assembly GCA_028287415.1. Classification (GTDB taxonomy): domain Bacteria; phylum Bacillota; class Sulfobacillia; order Symbiobacteriales; family Symbiobacteriaceae; genus RYN-353. Next base: position 3,101 of record JAQBPS010000611.1, read on the forward strand.
CCGAGCATGGCGATCCTGATGAAGATGGCGGGCATTGGGGCGGGGGCGGGCATCCTCGGTGGGATCGCCGGGGTGAATCTGGGACGTTAGGAGTGGGGCCGGCCAACGTGGCCGGCCTTTCTGTTTGCGTACGTCATAGCCGCTTACGGAATGCCTTTACAAGATTGCCGGAATAGCCGGTCGCCTCGTAGAACTGATGTGCCGACGCCCGGTCGCCAGCCCTGGCCGCCATCTGGCGAATGTAGTTCGGTGAGCGGGTGGATGGTGATCATCGCTCAGGACTCCTGTGCAATGAGATCATCGATTGGGCGCAGGAACATACGTTCTGGTTCCCGTAAATTGCGCACCAAACACCTCGCACGCAAAAATGGCAGTGAGCGTGGCGTTTTGTGCGCAGTCGGCTGCGCTCAGCCCCCTTCCCACTTAGATGTTTACGGAATGGCCTTACTGGGTAGACTCCTGGTAAATCAGACCAGGTGAGGAGTGGACCGCCCAGTGAGGCGTTCATTTATTTTAGCGATCCTTTGGCTGTTGGCAGTCGCACTGATCGCGGCAGCGCCCGCAGCCGCGAAGGCGGCAGAGCAGCAGCGGGCGCTGCGGTTCGGAGACCGGAATGAGCAGGTCGCGGCCCTGCAGCGGCAGCTCACAGACGGGCGCTTCGAGCCGGGGCCGGTGGACGGCATTTTCGGCAAGCTGACACTCGCTGGG
>JAQBPS010000648.1 GCA_028287415.1 Bacillota bacterium
GCGCGTCGCCGGGCAGCAGGCTGGTGTGCCATGTGTAGGTGACGGCGTCCTGCTTGTTTAGCACCTGGTTCAGCTGGTAGTACAGGCGCCGGTAGGTGGACAGATCGCCGGCTGCGGCCTGCTGCCAGGTCGGGCCCTGGTCATCGTTGGTCTCCTTCCCGGATTCGTAAGGCTGCGTATCAAATGTGAACGCAAACTGAAGTCCCGCCACCGCGGCGGTGCCCGGCAGCACCTGGTAGCTGAGGCCCACGCTGGGCCACTGGCCGGGACCGAGCAGCGTGTCCGTATAGCCCAGGAGGATCGGGGGACGGTTGACCGGGCTGCCCGGGGTGGGGCTGTCAAGCGGGGTCAGAATCTGATTGCCGAAGATGTCCTGCCACCCGAAGTCCAGTTGGAGCAAGTCCCCCACGCCACGGTACGGATTATCGGCCAGCGGCGGCAGGTCACCCGCACGGGCCTGCGCCGGCAGCGCAAATTTGTAGTACGGCACCGCCCGGTCATACTGCCAGGCTCCGTCCGCATTGGCCGCTGGCAGTCTGGCCTTGTCGCCCAGTTCCTCCTCGGGCACCGGGTCCGCCGGGCCAACCGGCAGGCCGCTGTCGCTGCTCGTGAAGTCCTGGTTCTCCCCCACCCTGTAGCCGAGCATGTGGAACATGTTCTGCAGATACGTTTCGGCAAAAACCGGATCATCCGGGTTGCGTGGGACCGCCCCCGGCTGATCCCGCTGGGCTTTGGCCTCCACCACGCCCGGCGGCACAAGTGCGGAGCGCACGCTCGGCCCGGTGGTCACCTGCAGCGGCGGGGCATCAGGGAAGAGCCCCATCACAGTCCGGTTCTCAGCCACCAGTGCTGCCAGCTCCTCACCGTAGAACGACGCGAGCTTGCGCAGGCTGTCCCCCGCCTTGACCGGCACCTGCAGCGCCGGCAGGCGAAGGGCGTCGGAGAGCTTGAGGCCGCTCCAGTCGGCGATGCGCGGGTTGGCGGCCTGTATGGCCTGCACCGAGGTGCCGAAGTATTGGGCAATGGTGGCCAGGTCGGCGCCGGGAGCACCCACGCCCACCTGGTAGACGCCGCTCGCCACGGTGAGCGTGGTGCCGACGGTGCCGACCCGCAGCGGGAGGTCGGCATTCTGCTCGCCGATGCTGATCGCATCCGCGTAGTATGCAATCGCCAGATCGTCGAGGGACGACCCGCCCGGGGAGGCCGTGCGCTGCTCGGGGTCTGTCTCGGCGAACACGGTAAAGGAGGCCGCCGCTCCCGCCTGCTGCTCGCCGCTGTCGCCCCGGGGCGTGTCGCTGATATCCCCGGTGATCACGCAGTTCATGAAGCTCATGGCCCGGTTTCGGTCCGTGTCGGTGTGGGGTCGGAAGGAGACCAGCAGCGTCAGCTCGGCCTCGCCCTTGTCGTTGAAGACGCGGTCCGGCAAACCCTCCTGGGTCTCAAAGTTGTGGTAGTAAAGGAAGTAGCCGCCCGACCGGGTAATGCTCCCCTCCCACAGCAGCCGGATAAAGTCATAAGCCGTGTTGTAACAGCCAGTCGGCGGATCATCGGCGGGGGCCGCGGCGCGCAGCGCCAGCATAAGCGCAGGCGGGTGCGTGTCAGTGCTCAGGTTCACCTGCGTCAGGAAGAAGGCCACATTCCCGTTCCCGTCGGACTGCTTGCCCTGTGCAGCCTGGCCGACGGGGCTGGGCAGGTAGAGCAGCGTCAGATCGCTGACCACCCCGTGGTTCGTAGGGCTGATGGCGGCCAGCAGGCGCTCCAGCAGGACGATATCATACTCGTTGGCGGCAACGAGCTCGTAGGTATGCGCGGTGGCAGGGCTGCCGGCGACCGGCGGGATGCGCTTGATCGCCAGGCCGATCTGCATGCCCCAGCCGTAGTAGCCTACGGGCCGGGTCGCCATCTTGCCGGTCGCCTGGTCATAGGTGCCAACTTTGAAGGCAAACCGGGGCACCACATCACGTTGCGGCACGGCGAGGTCGATCAGATTATCCGGCAGGGACCAGATGCGCAGGGGCACCGGCAAATTTTTGTCAGCAGGCTGGCCATACGGCAGGGTGACGGGCGCGGCGCTCTGCCAGGCCGTCACGGCTGTAGTGTTGAAGCGGGCAGGGGTCACCTGGTCCGCCTCTGCCACGCCCAGCAGCAGGTGCTTCGGCACCAGCAGGTTCTGTTCGGCGAAGGTCCGCACCCGGTTGATGCGCTTGATGTCGCGGCCCTGCAGCTGCACCTTGAGCGAATCCATTACTGCTCCCCCTTTCCACCGCCGCCAAGAGAGACCCACGGCAGAGCGGCCGGGTTGTTTAGTGTGAAAGTGAAGGTGTCCGAGTCCTTGAGGGATGGGATCGGGAACTGCTGGCCGGTGAGGGCGTAGAGTCCGCTTTCCGGGCTGGCGGGCGGCGGCTGAATGCCCTTGGTGGGTAGCCGCAACCCGTGCAGGAAGAACCGGGATGCCATGCCCGACAGCCGCCGCAGCCCATGCGTCTCCTTGATCTCCTGGAGCAGCCACTTGAGCTTGTGCTGTGTCAGGTGCGCAATGTCGACGTATCCATCCGCCCCGCCGTCAAACAGCCCGGCGATCGCCGCATTCTCACGTACCCCCGCCAGCGCTGCAAGTGTGGCGCCAAAGCGCTGAGCCAGGCCGTCGAGCGTGTCGCCCCCAGCCGTCGTGTAGGTCAACGTGGGCACGGCCAGCACGGCAAATGGCTGGAGCAGCGACTGGGACGCGACGTTGGAGTTCTGCACGAGCCCGGTGAGATCCGTGCCGAACCGGGTCGCGAGCCCACTCAGCGTCTCGCCGGCCATGATCTGGAGCGGCACGGCTTGCCCGCCGCCAGGCGGGGTGTAGGTGACCGTCCGGCCTGCGATAAGCAGGGCCGCATTGCCCGCATTCTCGCCCTGCCGCACAAGCGCTGGCACATCAAACCCGCCCTGGAAGCTGTTCACGGCGATGCCGCTCAGGCTGTCGCCGCTCTGCACCTGATACTGGATCCCAGGTATCCGTAATTGCTTCCCGGCGGCCAACAGGTGGCGCGGATTCGCCTCAAACAGCTCCGCCACCGTGTACGGCACCCCGGCTTCGGTGATCACCCAGTTGACAATCTGCTGCACCGTCTGGCCGGGGTCAATCGGGTAACGATAGTCCCGCAGCGCATCGCGAGCCGCCTGCACCAGTTGCCGGGACAGCAGCAGGAAGTAGTCGGCGAAGATGAAGGTCGCCATCGAGGCCGGGCGCGAAGGATCTTTCACCGCCATCAGCTTGGGCTGGTGCGCCATCTCCTCCTGCACCTGAACCGCCAGCTTCGCAAAGTAGCCCGCCAGGGAGGTCAGGTAATCATGATCAAGGCTGTTGAACTCAGAGAACTTGTATTGCAACAGCGGGGGCTTCTTGGGATCGGGGTTGGGCACCAGCAGCTCGAGGTCCGGCACCATCGGGAAGAGCGTGGTGTGTTTCTCCTGTAGCGGCCCGCCATCGTCCGGGAGCGGCGGTGCGACATTCAGGACGAACTGCCCGCCCATGAAGGCGCTCAGGGCCTCCACGGGAATCGCCGACCAGAGCCCCTGGCTATGCGGGTCCTTACCGGTCAGGAAGTCCATGACGGCCGCCAGCTGCTTGTCCGTCACCGGCGTGTCGTCGAGTCTGTCCGCGGTTACCTGGCCGGTCAGGCTGGCCGCCACGACCCACCGCAGGAGCATCTTAGCGAGCAGTTCAAAGGCGGTATCCGCACTTGGCTCCTGGCCGCTCGGGGGCAACGGCGCCACTGAGTCCAGCGCCAGCAGCAGCACGTAGGCCGCCTGCTGATCGGCCGGCTTGGCAGCCCCGTCCCCGTGCACGGTCAGCGCCGGCACCAGGTAGCCGCTCAGGGGCACCCCCGGCACCGTGGCCTGGAGGTTGCTCCAGGTCATCGTCAGGCCCTCGCCGTTTGCCAGCAGGGCCGAATCGTTTGCGCTCAGGCGCAGCGTCTGTTTGGCCTGGAGCGTGTCCGGATCCCATGGGGCCTTGCCGCTGTTCGTGATCGTGAAAGTCTCCTTCAGCGTGTAGGAGAAGCTGAAACTGATGCTGATGCTGAACAGGCCCACATCAATGGAGATTTTCACGCTGATGTCCACGGCTGCCCAGACGGTGATGGGAATGTCGCGGAACGACTCGAAGGTGATCTGTGCGGCCAGTGTGATACTAAGGCTCACCTCGGCCTTGACCACAGCAAAGTCGACCGAGCCGAACAGCTTGCCGAGAATCCCGATCGTGCCCTGGAGCCAGAAGTAGTACGTGTCCTGGATGTTGCTGCTGCCGGTCGTGGCGGGCACCACCGGGTTCCAGCGGGCGATCACCCCTTCGATGATGCCGAAAACGGTGACACTGAGCCCCGCTTTGAAGATGCCCTTGTCGATCTCCTTGCCCACGCCCAGCCGCAGCCCGAAGCCGAAGATCAGCACCGGGTTGAAATGGCCCTTGTCCGTCTTGGGCACCTGGTTGGATGTGCTGCTTGACAGCTTGCCAAAGTACAGGCCGCCGGCGCCGAGCACGGGAATGCCGGGGTAGATGATGCCCTGGACGGAGAAGCAGCGGGTCCAGTCCATGTTCCAGGGGAAGCCAATGTCCACCTTGAAGTCGCCGTTTGTATAGACGGCGATCCCAAAGACAGGCAGGGTGAGCGAGTATGCACCCACGTCAAAGGAGCGCATCGCCTTCGGCAGCGTGATCTCCGCCTGGTAGACCCCCACCGTGTCGCTGATGCGCTGGTACATGATTTCAAAGACGAGCCCCTCAAGGAGCTTGGCGGCGGGGCCGGCCAGAGCGGCGCGCAGCGCGTACAGGTTGGGATCGTTAAAGATCACGCTCAGCGACAGGAAGTAGGTCGGTGCGTCGTCCGCCACCAGCATCGGCAGATTCGCACTGGGGTTGGCGGGCTCAAGCTTTGGTTTGGGTTTCTCCACCTTGAGAATCCCAAAGTCTGTGGCCACGAGCCAGCCGGCGTTGGGGTCGTACACCATCTCGATGGGGTCAGCCAGCCCGGCCGCGGCTTCCTCGACCGGGGGCGTGGCCGGCAGCTGCCGCAGCAGGTCGATCGCCTCCTGCACCGACTTGAACTGCTCGTGGCCCTTGATCGACACGTGCTGACCCACCATGAGGAGGCGCAGGTCAAAGTACTTGTTGCCCCCACCGGGTGGCACTTTCGTCGAGGCCGGATCGGCCGCGTCCCACTTGAGGGGCTCGCTCTGCCATATGAAGCTGCCATCCAGGACGATGTTCACCTTCGGCTTCGCATACGCCACGCCAATGCGGGTGATCTTGGCAAAGCCGAAGTCCAGGTCCTTGATCTCCAGGCCAAAGCTGACCTGCCGCGTGCCAAAGTTAAAGCTGAGGGAGATATCATCCAGGGGAATATCGTCCAGGAGGTTCCACGGTGCGGCCAGCCCAAAGGGCGTGCCGATGGCCCAACCGACAAACTTCGCGATCAGCCCGCCCAGCGTGACGCCCGTCAGGCGGAACGTCGCCACCTTGTTCTGAAGCGTCGCCTGAAATAGCTCCCACTGGATGGTGAACAGCTGCGATTTGATGTCGTAGCTGATAGCCACTTCGATGCTCTCGAAGCGAACAGTCGCCATGAGTTGGCCGGAGTAGCCTTCCTTCGGATCATGGGTGATTGCGACGCTGGCCGTCACGCCCGCGTCCGGGGTGAAGGGCAGCTGCCATTCCTTATCCGTCTGCCCGGCGATGCTCCAGGCGCCGGTCTTGGGCGTAATGCTGACCGCCAGGCCGGAAACGCCGTACTCCAGGTCCGTGTCGATATCCAGGTAGGTCTTCGCGAGGTTCTTGAGCGTCAGTGCCCCGTTCGTCTGGCCCTTGAAAACCCAGCCCGTATCGCCGCCCTCATAGCTGGCGGAGACCGTGACGCTCAGCGGTGCGTCGGCCGCGCCAATCGCCACCGTACCGCTGAGGGAGCCCGTCGGCACAGCGGTGCCGCTGCCGGCCACGTCAAAGGAGAGCCCGGTGACCGTGAAGATGGTCTTGCCGCCGATGACGATCGGCCAGTCCGTCGTGAGTCCGGCGCCGAACTGGTAAGTGACGCCCCGCTGGAACCGCAAGTTCAGCAGGAAGGCACTCAGGTCGGCGCTCAGGTCTACGTGGGTATCCGTCGCGAACACCCGCAGGAAGGCACCAAGGGGAATGACGGGGCTGCCCGGGTCAAGGCTGGCATAGACGCTGAGGTTCGGGTACGCGGCCCCGACGGCGATGATTCCCTGCTGGCCGTCGTCCAGGCCGATCAGAATCTGCCCGGAGACGCCGTAGGTGACCGTCCGGTCCTGCATGCTGGCCGGGTTGCCCACGGTCACCACCACCGTGGGATTCGCCACGCTGACATTGCCGAAGAGGGGCCACGCCTTCGTGCTGGCGATGGTCACCTGCACGGAGGCGAGGGACTGCGCTGCGGGGTCGAACTCAAAGGTGATCCCCTGCACACTCAGGTTCGCTGCCACATTCAGGCCGGGGGGGAGAATCGCCGTGAGGTTGATGCCACCGATGTACTGCAGCACATTGGCGATGTTGACGGTATCGGGCGGCAACTCCGCCGTGAATAGCCAGCGGTCGCTGAAGACCGGGAACTGCGTGCTCAGCGTGACCGGCACCGGCCCCAGGTCCGTGGTCATACCGTAGGTGCCGACCACGGGGGCCGTGGCGCTGTCCAGCACCGTCAGTCCCAGTTGCGGCTCCCGCAAGCCGATCCACGGAATGGCGTCGTATCGCCACTGATACGCCGTACCGGTGGCGTCGACCTGGAGCGCTGCGGTCAGCACCTGCTGATCGTTGACCGTGAAGCGGAGCGTGATCGTCGCATCAACAAAACCCAGGGCGGAGGAGATGCCGGTGACGGTGATTGTGTCCTTGGGTGCGGGAAACAGAATCTGCGACTCACCGATCTGAAACAGGTCGTCGTTCACGATCAGCCCGTAGAACTGGCCGATCTGGCTGGCACTGCCCAGGGCCGCCAGGAGGTTGAGCACCTCCGTCTTTGCGTCACGGTTCTCGCCCAGCGCCTGGTTCAGTTCCGCAAGGGTGCTCATGCCTCTCCCCCCTCCCCCCCGGCCACCTGCTCCGGCGGTATCAGCGGAATCTTACAGGTCTCTGCCAGGAAGCGCAGGGCCAGTGAAAGTTTGTCGGTCTGCTGGTTATGGAAGAGCTTTCGCAGGGCCTGGAAGTACGGCAGGAACGGGCTTTGCTTGGGGTAGGTCAGGTTGAACATGGCGCCGGCCAGGCGCATGAAGGGAAAGGCCTCTGGCTGAAGCCTGCCGTAGCCCCGTACGGCGGTCACCAGCTGGTAGACCCCGTCTGCGACCACCCGGTCGCCTATGTCCGACGTGAGTGTGCCGAAGCCGGCGCTGTTGGGATAAGCGGTGCGCGTGTCAATGCAGAAGTAGGGATGGCCCTGATTCAGCGCCGGATTCAACGTGCCCCGGCCCTCAAAGGTGCCGGGAACGAAGGCCCGGTAGTAGAACCAGTTGAAAATGTCGGAAGGCGTCCCCTTCATAGGCAGGATCATCAGCTGATTCGGCTTCAGGCTGTTCAGGGCAGCGGCCAGCTTGGTGCTGTCCTCCCGGAAGAACAGTACACGGTCTGAGATCGGCTTCTGCTCCAGGTAACGGCTGAGATTTTCTGGCAAGCGCGCGCTGCTGCCATCAAGCAGGGCTCGCAGCGGATCCCAGGTCTCGGTCAGGTCATAGAAGGCCACCAGGAGCATCGGCCGCGCCGATTGGTGCTCGGCCAGGGTGTCCTGGAAGGTGACCATTGCCGCACAGAGGTTAAACAGGGAGTCGCTAAGACTCGCCCGCGTGTCCACGCCATAGACCGGCGAGAAGAAGAGCCTGTTCTCCATTTGCTGCACGATCTTCGCCTTCGCCACGACCTCTTTGAAGCGCTCCAGGCTGCCGTACAGGTTCCAGATCGCCTCCCCGTAGGCCGGATCGACCTGGTAGAAGCCATGCGCATTGAAGGCCGCCCCGCCAATGCTCGCTTGGCCATCCAGCGAGGTTAGCGTCTGCGAGCCAGTCTGCCAGAGGAAGTTGTTGCCCTTCTCCCACGCGTAGGGCTGCAGCTGCAAATAGTACTTGACGTTGCAGATGCGCGCCCGCTCCTTGATCATGGGCTCTTTGGTCACTTCGGACCCGCCGCAGATCAGGAGCGTGGCGGGCGTTTTGACCGGCTTCCCGTCCGCCCAACTGAAGGTGAGCTTGACCCCGCTGAAGATCTGGTCTTTGGGCAAGTTCGTATCCTTGCCTCTCACAAAACCGGGGATCAGCATCTCCAGCTTGTCCTGGCTGGAGAAGTCGGACATGTAAATGAAGATGCGGATCGTGCCGCGAAAGCCCATGTCGATCATGCGCCGCATGATGTTGATCGTGGTCGCATAGTGGCCCATGGCGTTCGACGTGTCACAGAGAATCCGCAGCTCGTCGTTCCGTGCGTTGAGCCACTGCACCACCTGACGGGCGGCGCCGGGGTCCGGCCACCGCGCCTGGGCCTTCTTCATCACCGAGCCGATAATCTTGTCGGGCGACGTTGCCATGCTCCCGTGCCCCCCTTATTTGTAGATGGCGTACCAGCCCAGTGCACTCGCCTGGTCCTTGACCTGCCCGTTGCCGAAGAGGTACAGGGAGGTGGCGCCGTTGGGCGGCAGCTTGAGCATCCCCAGGAATTTGAGGGCGATCTCCGTCAGCGTCAGCACAAATGCCCCGGCCTTGGGGTCGTAGGCGAGCAGGATATTGCTGATGGAGAGCCGGAGCACGCCCTGAATGCTGAACAGCTTGGCCCCGCCGCCGGTGCCGGGCAACGATATGCCAACCGCCACGCGATAGTTGCTGCCGGTGCTGTTACGCTCCTCGTCCGGGCTCCAGGCCAGGAGCAGGTAGGCGTTCAGCCCGGCCTTGCCGGCCAGGGCGCCCACCGTGCCCATGTTCAGGTGGAACCTGAGCCCCGTCCACTCCCCCTTGAGGCCGGCCAGGTTCGAGCCGGCGCCCACCGGCAGGAAGCCCAGCGCCGCAGGCTGGGAGTCGGCGTCCCCTGTCACGATGCCGTCCAGCTCCAGGGGGAAAGCCTGGTAAAGGCTGCTCGCGCGGGGGGTGCTCTGGGCCAGATCAAAGCTGATCTTCGAGACATCCAGGGTGAACTGCCGGTCGATGGGCTTATCCTGCGGAAAGGTCATTGTCACCGCAAGCCCGGCGTAGTAGAGTCCCCTGCGGGTGTCGGCCGGCTGATCGGCGTAGCCGAAGGAGAACAGGTCGAACGGCGTGGGGTTGCCGGAGTCGACCGGGAGCGACAACGGCTTGAAGTCCAGGAAGCCCCAAAGGTCAAACCGGCTGGTTGTCTTGCCACCCACGGCAGATGTGCCCACCGTGTTGAACTGGGCCTTGATCACCTCGACCTTGTTCATGACGTTGCTGGTGAAGTTGAACCGGTTGTCCGCCAGCTTGCCCTTGTCAGCCGCCGTGTCCAGCACGTAGAACGACTGCCCGTCGTGATTCTGATAGGAGCCCTGGAGCAAAATCGAGTTGTAGATGTTCGTCTCGTCGCCCATGCTGGTGACCCGCTGGCCAAAGAACTCATTGACGGTAAGCTGAGCCAGGCTGCGGAAGTCCTGGACCGCTGCATTTGCGAACAGCACTTTGAGGGTGAGCAACTTGAAGTCATACGGGCCCGGGGCCGGCGCGACGGCCTGAAGCCCCATGCTGGGGCTGTAAGCCGGGTCCACGTAGTAGATCAGGCCGAAGAGGGCACTGGGCTGGGTCGGCGTCAGCTCCTTGCTGACGGGGCTGATGTCGACCCCCAGATGGTGGGCAAAGAACGCTGCGGGGTCGCTCATGCCGCCCTGAAGCCCCTTGAGCTGGTCCGGGAAGCTCGTGACCCGGGCCTTGAGCACGAGAATACCGGTCCAGTCCGGCTCGTCCACCAACTGCTTGAACCGGTCAAAGAACGGATCGAGCTGTGCCTTGGCATCTGCCACATAGGTCTGGAGCCACTGGGCCAGCACCACGACCTCATCGGCGTTTGGCGGCCCGAGCGTGGACGTGCCGTCGGGATTGTCCTGCAAGTCGCTGGGCGCGGCCAGCTCCGGCGCCTGGGTCCAGGCCTCCGGGTGCTGGATCAGGTCGGTCAGCTTCACCCCGCGCCGGCCCTTCACTATGAGTACATTGCTGTAATCGTCGTACCGGTTGTGCTCACCGACGTTGGCGGCCAGCGTCCAGTCGCCAATGGTGACGCTGTTGTAGAACCGGGGGCCGATGCCGGGGTCCTGCTCCGCTGACGGCACCAGCGCACCCAGGTACTGCGCATTGGCGCCCACCAGGAAGAGCTGGTTGGTCTGCATCGCCTGCTGCAGCTGCGGGGTCAGGTCGCCGAAGCGCATGTCCTGCGCGCCACTCGGCGGATGCGCCAGCAAAACCGAGGCATATTGCGTCCCTTGCATCGCTACCATCAAGCCGGCTGGCGTGGCGGCCTGGTAGCGGCCGTCAAAGGGCGGTGCGGCCTCCGCCCCCGACGCGGCGTCCAGCGACGGCGCTCCCTGAATCAGGTGGCGCCGGCTCGGTGCCACCACCTGCATTTCAAACTGAGCGTAGGCGTCCAAGGCGAACCAGCCGATGTCCGCACCCGGCGTCACCCCGGCATAGGGGACCAGCGGGAACGGTGGATTCGCTGCCGGCATCGGCACGCTGGTGTCCCGAAGGCGGAAGACCAGACCGTCGGACGCGTCGTTCTCGGCCGGTGGGCCGTACAGGGTCGCACCGACCGGCTGGGCCAGGTACCGGTTGGCGGCGCTGGCGGGGCGCACCGTCGCCCAGGATGTGCGGAAGTCCGGTTTCAGGACATCGCCGTTGACATCGACCGGCCTGCCCACGGTGGAGGCCGTCCGGAACGGGTAGGCTGCGGCATAAGCCGGCTGACCGGCGGTGAAGCGCATGCAGTCTCCTGGCGCAAAACGGATCAGCTCTGTGCCGGACAGGCCGCAGAGCAAGTCGTAGCCGGGGGCCTGCGCGCCGTCGGGCACGTCCAGCGTGTAGTCACCAGTCGGCGAGACCAGGAAGGCCGCCTGAACCGCACCGTCCTGCGGACCCAGGTGAAAGGCCAGGCGGGCGGGCTGGTCGCCGCCCGCGGTGACCGGTGTCAGTTGCACGGCGCTGCCGTTGCGCGTGCGGAGCGTCGTATATAGCACGGTCCGCTTCTTGTCAAAGTTAGCACCGGTGAACGCCAGGAAAGTACGTGCCTGGGCGCACCGGGCGTTGTCGATGTCGGTCAGATCGAGGCTTACATGAAAGCCGATATAGTCATTCAGTGCCTGATCCTGGTCGAGCAACGGGTACCAGCCGGCAAGGTTTCGCTGGGTATCGGTTGTCACGGGGTTCGGGTAGACGAACTGAAACCCGCAGCGCAGGTTGTTGTTGCTCACCAGTGAGCGGCGCTGCATAAATAAGCTGTCAAAAGCAATGCAGCCGCGCTGTAGGCCCGCAAACGGCAGGCTCGCCGTGAGCAGCACCCGGATCGTGGGTGCCATCTGCCCCTGGAACTTGATCATCGTCGGGTTGCTGGCGGAAAGCTGAAGAGTCGTATCCTTCCAGGTGAGGCGAATGCCGCCGCTCAGCACCAGCGAGAGCATACCCGCCCCGCCGGCCAGGGGCGCGCTCATGCCGCCGGTCGTGTTCGCCATACCGGCATCCACTGTCAGCACCCGGACTGTCCCAGTGGCGATCCGAGCAGGGGCCGGGTCCGTCAGCCACAACAATCCCCGGTTCGGTGCAGCGGGGAGCAGGGGCGTGACCGCCTTGATGAAATCAGCGGTCGCAGCCTCTGTATCAAGCTTGGGGAGCTGGCTTGCGAAGAAGAAGCTACCGGGGAACTTGGCGACGGCGTCCGCCAGGCTGATCTGTGGATCGGCACCGGTCGTGGGCAGCAGGTATGCGATCCACCCCTGCTCACCGCTGTCAGGCGCACTCACATAAAGCCGGCCTGAGGTGTCCTGGGTCCACTTTGCAAACGTGACCACGTGGTTCCCTCCCCGCCCGGTTTCCCGGGACTGCCAAAGGCCGGCTGCGCCCGCCTGGGTCAGCGATCGCAGCCGGCCATGGCTTGTCAGGCTGAATTAAGCGTTGGTCGCGAACGTAAAGGTGCACGCGACGCAATTCTGCTGCTTGCCGCCGAAATAGGCGACCGTGTAACTGCGGCCGGCCAGCAGGGTGGCGATGATGGGCACGGAGCCGGCCCGCTTGTCCGACATCAGCGTCCCCTTGGCCACCGGCGTGTCGGCATAGGGATTGTCATCGGCGTTGAACAGGCCCACCCAATGGCCGAAGGTCTGCGGTGTGCAGCTTTCCGGCGTAACATAGTCGACCAGCAAAGAGTCCTGACCCGGCGCCACGCTGATATAGGTGGAGAACAACTGCTGCTGAGTCATGTCACCGCCGGGCAGGAAGGCCGTGGCGACGATGTTCTGGACGCTGGAGCCCACCCCGTAACCGACAATGTAGTCCTTCTTCTGGTAGGCAATCGATACGGCCAGGTCTCCCTGGGTCGAGGTGCCGGCCACGTTCGCCTTCCAGCCGCCGGTGGGGTTCGACCACTCCACCTGGCTGTCCTGCCACGCCTGCACAAAGTTGCTGTTGCTGCTGGGCTGGTTCTGAGGAACGGTCGCATACTTGCAAATGAGGTACTCCGGGGTAATCTGCTCCACCTTGACCACAGTCTTGCGAAGCGCGCCGTCACCAATCACCATTTTCACAATGATCCCTCCATACGTTGCCGCTCGTCGATCCGGAACGTGACTATCTACTCGCAATGGCGGTTGGCAGGGGCGACGCTGAACCCTAATCGCCGGCGGCGACAAACGTGAAGGTACAGGCCACGCAGTTCTGGCCTTTGCCGGCATAATAGGCCACCGTGTAGCTCCTGCCTGTCGCCAGGGAGTACATGAGGGGGACCGATCCCGCTCGCTGGTTCGTGGGGATCGGGGCGGACGTGAGTGGCATGTCCAGAAAGGGATTGTCATCCTCATCCAACAGCGCCACCCGGTGCTGATACAGGTTCGGCTTGCTGCCTTCGGGGGTGAGATAGTCGACTAGGAGCGTGTCCTGGCCGGGTTTTACGCTGATGGTGGTAGAGAACTGCTCCTGCTGAGTGATGTCGCCGCCCGGCAGATAGGCGGTCGCCACGATGTTCTGAACGTTCTGGCCCACGCTGTAGCCGACAATGTAATCCTTGTTCTGATAAAGGAATTGCAGGGGCATGTCGCCCTGCATGGTGTTGCCGGGGACCCCGCCCCGCCAGCCGCCCGTGGGGTTGGCCCACTCGACCTGGCTGTCCTGCCACGCCTGCACGAAGTTGCCGTTGGTGGTCGGGCAGTTCTGGGGCACCGTGGCGTAGGCGACTATCATGTATTCCGGGCTCATTTGTGTCACCTTGACGGTGACCTTCGTGAGCGGATTGGGTGCGACAATGAGGCGCACAATGTGCCCTCCCTTCCCGGCTACGGCGCAACGGCAAACCGGAACGTGCAGGCAACACCGCTCTGGTCGGCGCCAGCCCCGCCGGCGAAGTACGCGACCAGGTACGACCGGCCCGCAAGCATGCTGTAGAACAGCGGCACAGAGCCGACCCGTGCATTGCCGGTTACCGGGGAGAGCGTCAGAGGCGGAGCGGTGTAGGGATCGCCGCCGTCGTCAAACAGCGCCACCCAGTGGCCGAACGCAGACGGCTGGCAGCCTTCCGGCGTGGTGTACTGCACCAGCACCGTGTCTGCGGCAGGCTGCACGGAGATCCTTGTTGCGAATTGCTCCTGTTTGGCGGGGTCCCCGCCGTGGATGACGGCCGTGGCGCAGATGTTATTGACCGACCCGCCCACGCTGTACCCGCAGACATAGTCCTTGGCCTGAAGTGGCAGGGCAAGCGGCACATCGCCTTGAATGCGGTCGCTTGCGATGGCCGACTTCCACCCGCCACTGGGGTTGCTCCATCCAACTGTGGTGTCTTGCCACGTCTGGACGAAGTTGCCGTACGTTTTGGGCTCGTTTGCCCCCACAGTGCTGTAGCGCACTATCAGCAGCTCGGGCGTCGCCACGACGATCATCACGCGGGTGGTCGCCAGGGGCGAGGGGTCAAGAATGAACTTCATGACACGACCCTCCTGTGATCAAGGCCCAGGATTATAGACGCATATTTCTTATATCCGATAATAATTTATCATGGAACGATATGAGTAACAATAGGTGCACTTTGTATAGCTTACGTGAAAATCGATCGAGAAAACGCACAATCATACGCGCTACGTAGATCACCGAGTCGGAAAATGTAAGGCCGCACTCCTTGTCTCGGAGTGCGGCCTTTGGCGACTGCGAGCTTCGTATCAACGAAGGCCTCGCCGTCACGGAGCTTCTGCGCCTCAGATCGTGTAGTACTGATCCGCAGCGCCGTCCAGAATGCCCAGTCGCTGCAGCGCCGCCACGATTTGCGCCGCCGCATCCTCCGGCCCAAGGCGAGTTGTGTCGATGCGGATCTCGGGATTCTCGGGCGCCTCATAGGGCGAATCGATCCCGGTGAAGTGGTTCAGTTCACCCCGCCGTGCTTTCTTGTAGAGTCCCTTCGGGTCACGCTCCTCGGCGACTGCGAGCGGCGCATCGACAAACACCTCGATGAATTCGCCATCCTCCAGCAGTGTGCGTGCCGTGCGCCGCTCGGCTTGGAAAGGCGAAATGAACGAGGCCAGCACGATCAGGCCGGCGTCCACCATCAGCTTGCTCACCTCGGCGACGCGACGGATGTTCTCGGCCCGGTCGGTATCAAGGAAGCCGAGATCCCGGTTGAGCCCATGGCGCACGTTGTCCCCATCCAGCAGGTAGGTATGGCGGCCCATCATGTGGAGCTTCTGCTCCAGCAGGTTGGCAATCGTCGATTTGCCCGCACCGGATAGCCCCGTAAACCAGATCACGCAGGGTTTCTGGCCCTTGGCAGCGGCGCGTGCCTGCTTGCTCACATCCAGGTGCTGCATGTGAATGTTGTCAGCACGGCGCAACGCAAACTCCAGCATGCCGGCGCCCACCGTGTTGTTCGTCAGGCGATCAATGAGGATGAAGCCACCAGTCTGGCGATTTTCCCTGTAAGGGTCGAACGCAATCGGGCGGTCAACGCTCACACTGCAGACACCGATCTCATTCAGCTCCAAGCCCGTCGCCGACGCGTGTTCCAGGGTGTTGACATTCACCTTGTATTGCGGCGCCGCCACCGTGGCGGAAACGGTCTTGCTGCCGATTTTCATGAGATAGGCGCGGCCGCCCGGCATCGCCTCATCGCTCAGCCACACGATGGTGGCCTGGAACTGGTCGGCGACCGCTGCGGGGGCATCATCCTTACAGATCAGATCGCCGCGCGAGATGTCGATTTCGTCAGCGAGCGTCAAGGTGACCGCCTGACCGGCCACCGCCTCCGCCAGATCGCCGCCGTGCGTCACAATGCGTGCCACCGTGCTGGTCCGGCCGGAGGGCAGCACCCGGACCGGCTCGCCGGCCCTGATTCGCCCGCTGGCGACGGTACCGGCAAAGCCGCGGAAATCCAGGTTGGGCCGGTTGACCCACTGCACGGGCATCCGGAACGGCTGATCCTGCTGCCCAGTTTCATCGATCGGCACCGTTTCCAGATGCCCCATCAACGTCGGGCCGCGGTACCAGGGCGTCG
>JAQBPS010000655.1 GCA_028287415.1 Bacillota bacterium
CACCCTGGCCCGCCTGATCGAACGCCTTCGCGAACTGGACTCGCTCCCGCCGGTGGCCGGGTACTGCAACCGGGAGTTCGGCGGCACCTACTTCACCCTGGAGAACGCGGGCCGCATCGACAGCATCCGGGAACGCATCGCCCTGTGGGCAACAGCCGGTGAGATTGACGAGCAGGAGGAGGCGGTCCTGCTGACCAGCCTGCTGTACGCTGCTGACAAGGCCGCCAACACCTGCGGCCAGTATGACGCGTACCTCAAGCACCTGGGGGCGGAGCCGTACTCACCTGAGGGCGTTCACCGGGTGGACTCGATGGTCTACAAGCCCTTGCAGCTGGGTCTGCCGCAGATGCTGGGGAGCGGCGCCTCCCGGGTCCTCTGTGGTGATGCGAACGAGCTGGTTGCCGATGTCGACTGTGATGTGCTCTATCTCGATCCACCGTACAACAGCCGCCAGTACGTGGACAACTACCACGTGCTCGAGAACATTGCCTGCTGGGAGAAGCCGCCCCTGTACGGCAAGACCCGGAAATTCCGCCGGGATCATCTGAAAAGCCCGTACAGCAAGAAGCGCGATGCGGAGGCCTCGCTGCGCAATCTGATCGGCCAGGCCCGCTGCCGGCACATTCTGCTCTCGTATAATAATGAAGGCATTCTCTCCGATGCGGCGATTATCGCAGCCATGGAACAGCGGGGAACTGTAGAGGTTTTCACACAGAACTATAACATATTTGGAAACGGCGCCGGACGCGCGGCCCGCAGGCCAATCGTGGAGCGGGTTTTCTACTGCCGCGTCGCACGGGGCAACTGACAGCTTCCAGAGCAGGATAAAGTTGGCCCCGTACCGAAGCACGGTCATAGGGGATTGCAGCCGAGCAGGGGGCATAAGGATCTGCAATGAGCAGAGCCTTCGCTGCCTGCTCTTTTGCAGAAGCCAGATCACCCCACCCGTTTCTTTAGGAGGGACCTATGACTAAGCGTTTCATTACTGCGCTGGCGGCCACCATGCTCCTGGTTGGCACCACCATGCCCGCCCCCGCCGCCACGGCCGCTTCGTCCGACCAGGCGCTACCTTCGGGTGCACGGGAATCGACAGGGTACAGCGACCTTTCCGCGAGCCACTGGGCGTACGGGCCCGTGACCAAGCTGCGGGAAGCCGGGGTCCTGCTACCGGACCCGAGTGGCAAGTTCCGTCCGGACGAGCCGGTCAGTCGCGCCGAATTTCTCAAAATGCTGTTCGCCGCCCGGGGCATTGACACGGGCAGCGACTGTGCGGCCTTCTTCAGTGACGCTGCCTGCTGGGCGTGGTACACGCCGGTGGTGGAAACCGCCTACCGCATGGCCATTGATGACGGGCGCGGCAACGGCCGGTTTGATCCCGACGGCCAGGTGACCCGCCAGGAGCTGGTCGACACGCTGATCAGGGTGCTGGGACAGCGCCGGCAGGCCGAAACCCTCAGCAGCGGCGAAGTAGCCGCCAGCCTCAAGCAACTGAGCGACCGGGGGCAAATCGCCGACTCGGCCCGTCCGGCAGTCGCACTGGCGCTGCGCAAGGGGCTGGTATCAGGCCGTGGAGACGGCACCTTCCGCCCCGGCGTGCCCGCGTCCCGGGCTGAGGCGGCGGCCATCGTCAGCCGGGTGCTCTTGGCGTCGGATGTCCGGAAAACCGTCTCCCGTGAAGGGGGCAGAGCCCTCGACAGCGGCGACACAGCAGCGGTTGACGGCCGGGTGATTCACTTCAAGCAGGCCTTTAAGCTGACTGCTTCCATGTACTCCAGCGGTGAACCCGGCGTGGGCTCCTGGACGGCAACCGGCATTCGGGTACGCCCCGGCACGGTCGCGGTTGATCCGAACGTGATTGCGCTGGGCAGCCTGCTATATGTTGAAGGGTACGGCTACGCGATCGCCGCCGACACCGGGGGCGCCATCAAGGGCAACCGCATCGACCTGTACACCGCCAGCTACGACCAGGCCATCGACTTTGGCATGCAGTCCCGGCGGGTCTGGCTGCTGCCGTAACCAGCCGTGCAGCGCGCAAAAAAAGGCGCAGCGCCCGCCGGGGTTATCCCGGTGGAGCCTTGCGGCTCTGACGGCGCTGCTTGATGAGTGCCCCTAGTGTGGGCGCCCGGACCGTTACTTATACATCACAGCGGCACATCTATGCGCAGCAGCTGCTGGCCAGGGCGGCGGTAACCGACACCGGCTACCGCCGCTTTGCTATGGGCGGCGGGCTCTGCATGACGCCAATCGTTTACGGGAAGAAAAGGAACAGGTGATGCGAGTTGCGCGTGATCACAGGGAGCGCAAAAGGGCGCCCGCTGAAGACGGTCAAAGGCCAGGACATCCGCCCTACGGCTGACCGCGTCAAGGAGTCGCTGTTCAACGTCATTGGCCCGCACATACCCGACAGCGAGTTTCTCGACCTGTTTGCCGGGTCGGGTGGTGTTGGCATTGAGGCGCTCAGCCGGGGCGCCGCTTTCTGCGTGTTTGTCGACTTGCAGACCCACCACCTGAAGGTGGTGGAGGAGAATCTGAACGCCACGGGGCTGCGGGCACAGGCGGAGTTGCTGCGCCGCGACGCGCGGGCTGCCGTCGCCGATCTGGGCGCCCGCAAACGCCGTTTCGATTTTATTTTCGTCGACCCGCCTTATGGCCAGGAACTGGTGCCGGCCGCGTTGGCGGCGATTAGTGCGCACGGCCTGCTGAAGGAGGGCGCCTGGGTACTCTGCGAGCATCACGGAAAGGATTCCGTGCCCCGCGCGGTTCCCGGCACCGGTGAGGCAGGAGGTTTGGACAAGTTTCGGGAACTAGTCTTTGGTGAAACCGTGATTTCCTTGTACAAGGCGGGTACCGAGGCTAGTGGGAGGCAGGCGGATGGGGACAAAGGCGATCTGTCCGGGCAGTTTTGACCCGGTCACGCACGGTCATCTCGATATTATCAGGCGGGCTGCTCGCACCTTTGATCACGTAGTGGTGGCGATTCTCTCGAATCCCCGCAAGCAGCCGCTGTTCACGCTACAGGAGCGCTTGGAAATGCTCGGGGAGGTCACAAGCGACCTGCCGAACGTGAGCGTCCAGAGCGCTGAAGGGCTGCTGGTCGACTTCGTCCGATCTCAGGGCGCCCATGCGATTGTGAAGGGGCTGCGCCCCATTCAGGACTTTGAATATGAATGGCAAATGGGCATGGTCAACAGGGACTTGGATCCGGAGATCGAAACCTACTTCTTAATGAGCAGCAAGGAGTATTCCTATCTGAGCTCATCGATCGTGCGCGAACTTGCCGGCTATGGCGCCAGCCTGGACGAGCATGTTCCGCCCCGCGTTGCGGAGCGGCTCCGGGCCAAGTTCGCTTCTAAACAGAAACTGTAACGGCCTAATTTGCAGGAGGTATTGAGGTGGAGATGATGGCCCTGCTCGAACGCTTGGAAGAGCTGGCAACCCAGGCAACCAAGGTGCCGCTGACCGGCAAGGTTCTGATTGACCCTGACGAGGTGCTTGCGATTGTGGACGAAATGCGCGACATGCTCCCCCAGGAGATCCGGGACGCCAACCGCGTCTCCCGGGACCGCGAGGCGATCATCGGCGAGGCCCGTGAGCAGGCGGAGGCGACTGTCCGCGAGGCGCAGACCATGGCCACGCACCTGACCTCTGAGGCGGCGGTGACCAAGGAGGCCCAGGAACAGGCGGATGAGCTGATCGACCAGGCCAAGCGCGTCGCCCGGGAAATCCGCCAGAATGCCCTCGAGTGGGCGGATGACCTGTTCGCCCGCGTCTCGCCGGATCTGGAGCGCATTGCCAACGATACGCAGAAGGCCGCAGGTGCGGTCCGCAAGGCCCGCGAGGAGCTGCGCCAGCAGCTATAAAGAGTGAAGCCAAAGGAGGAAGCCCGGCCCGTGCAATCGTTGCGAATATATTTCAGCCGGCGGCGCACCTGGGTCCGCCGGCTGCTCCTGTTAGTCTTCTCGCTGCTTACAATCTCGGCGGTGCTGTGGTTCACGCCCACGGCCTATTATGTGACCGCACCCGGCGCTGCGATCGACACGAGCCGCCTGGTCGCCGTCCAGGGCGGGGCGACGCACTCCGATAATCTCTACATGCTGATCGTGGCTACACAGCCCGCAAACCTGTTCTGGTACCTGTACGCCAAGGTTGACCACCGCGCGGATCTGGAGACCCGGACGCAGTTCCTGGGGACGGGCATTGCGGACTACCAGAAGTATCTCGAAATGACGCGCAGGATGATGTCGGACAGTCAGCAGACGGCCAAAGCGCTCGCCCTTCAGCACCTGGGCTACGGCCAGGGTGTGCGCACCGACGGGGCTGAAGTCTCCGACCTGGTCAAAGATGGCCCCGCCGCCAGCGTGCTGAAGCCGGGCGATGTGATCACAGCGCTTAACGGCAAGCCCGTGACTAAGCGGGAGGACCTGGTCAACCTCACCCAGGGGCTGCCGGGCGGTGCGCCGGTCGCACTAAAGCTGCGCAGGGGCGGCAAGGAACTGGCGCTGACGGTCCCTACGGCAGCGCACCCCGACCCTGCCCGCAAGGGGAGCGCCTACTTCGGCATCCTCCTGCGCGACAGCCTCACCTTCGACATCCCGATCCCGGTGGCGATCAACACCGGCAGCATCTCCGGGCCGTCCGCAGGGATGATGTTCACCCTTCAGATCATCGACCAGCTTTCGCCCCAGCCGCTTGCCCCGCACATGCGGGTGGCGGGCACCGGTACGATCGAGCCGGATGGCAGCGTGGGCGCCATCGGCGGGGTGCAGCAGAAGGTCTACAGCGCGGAGGCCGCCGGCGCCCGGGTCATGTTCGTGCCCCGTGCCAACTACGCGGATGCCGCGAAAGTGGCCACCCGGATCGCGGTTGTGCCGGTTGACACGTATAAGGATGCCGTGGCATGGCTCAAGGCGCACCACGCGTAGGCAGGGCATAGCAGCCCTGCCTTTTGGTCATAGTAGGAGGGCTGGAAGATTGAGGTGAGTTCCGTGCCTGTCACCCGGTCACAGGTTCTTAGGCGATACCGCACCGTGCTGCGCGTCCTCTCCGGCTACGGCTTCGGCTTCCTTGCCGAGCACCTGGGGCTGAGGGGTTTACGTGTCGGGCGCTGGCTGCCCGGCGCCGGCCCCGAGCGGGAGGGGCGGGGGGATCGCCTGCGCCACGCCCTGGAGGAGCTGGGGCCTGCCTTTGTCAAATTGGGGCAGCTGCTCTCGATCCGCACCGACTTGCTGCCGCCGGATATCGTGCACGCCCTGGAGCGGCTTCAGGACCAGGTGGCGCCGGTCCCGTTCGAGCAGGTGCGGGCTGTGGTCGAGGCCGAGCTCGGCGCCCCCCTGGCGCAGCTGTTCACGGCCTTTGACCCGCAGCCGGTCGCGGCGGCCTCCCTGGGACAGGTACACCATGCCGTCCTGGCCGATGGGCAGGATGTGGTGGTCAAGGTGCAGCGGCCGGGCGTGGTCGCACAGATCGACCTTGACCTCCAGGTGTTGCGGGGCCTGGCGGCGCTGGCTGCCCGCCGCACCCAGTGGGGCCGGCAGTACGACCTGCCGGGCGCTGCCGCCGAGTTCGCCGCCACCCTGCGCGGCGAGCTGGACTACCAGCAGGAGGGGCGCAACGCGGAGCGGTTCCGGCGCAACTTTGAGGGCGATCCCGACGTCGCTTTTCCTGCCGTCTACTGGGATCACACGGCCACCCGGGTGCTTACCTTGGAACGGGTACAGGGCATGCGGGTGACGGACCGGGCTGCGCTGGTGCACGCTGGCATCGCTCCGGCTGATGTCGCCCGCAGGCTGGCGGGGGCAGTGTTCCGGATGGTGCTGCGGGATGGGTTTGTCCACGCGGATCCCCATCCCGGCAACCTGTTTGTGCTGTCGAGCGGCGCCATCGCCTTCGTCGACTTCGGCATGGTCGGCGAGCTGACAGACACTATGCGCGCAAATGTGGTAGACTATGTCCTGGGCGTGGTTTCGGGCGATTCCGACCAGGTGGTGCAGGCGATTCTGCGCATGGGCGTGGTGCGGCGCGAGGGCAACACGGTCGCCCTGCGGCGGGCAGTCGAACGAATTCAGCGCAAGTACGGCGAGGTTCCGCTGCGGCAGGTGCAGCTGGGCCCCGCCCTGCGGGACACCATGGCCATGGCCCGCCAGTTCGAGATCACCCTGCCGAGCGGCTATGTGATCCTCCTGAAAGCGCTGACGACGCTCGAGTCAGTGGCCCGGCAGATCGATCCGGACGCCACCCTGATCGGCCTGGCAGCGCCTTACGCAGAGTTGGTGCTGGAGGGGCGGTTCAAGCCGGACCGGTTGCTGCCGGAGCTGGGGCGCAACCTGGCTGATGCGGGGCGCCACGCACTGCGCCTCCCCCGCCAGGTCAGTCGGGTGCTGTCGCTCATGGAGGAGGGGGAGTGGAAGCTCTCCATCGACCATAGCGGCCTGGCACCGGGCGTCCAGAAGCTAACAGCGATTGCCAACCGGCTGGCGATCGCGATTCTGCTGGCCAGCCTGATCATCGGGACGGCGCTGGTGAGCAGCGGCTCCAGCGGCTCCTTTCTCCGCCAGTACCCGGTTGCGGATGTCGGCTTCGTCCTGATTGGGGCTGTCGGACTCTGGCTGATCGTGTCGATCTACGGGTCGGGGCGCTCCTGACAAGGCGGGGTCGATTCCATCGGATTCCTTCGCCAGACAGCCTGCTGCTCGGTTGACAAAAGAAGCCAAGACTCTATATAATACTTGATGTGCCTTC
The DNA here is from genome assembly GCA_028287415.1 of Bacillota bacterium. Lineage (GTDB taxonomy): Bacteria > Bacillota > Sulfobacillia > Symbiobacteriales > Symbiobacteriaceae > RYN-353. Next base: position 6,739 of record JAQBPS010000655.1, read on the forward strand.
AGGCGGGGAAACCCCCTCGTGGGCCGAGTGAGAGGTGAGTGTAAAATGCGGGTCGACGTCGCCGAACTCAAGCTGGACGCAGGCAGCCACAAGACCGTTCCGGTCGAGGTTGCGGTTGAACCGGTGGAAATCGGTGGTGAGTCCGTGAAGTTCGATCGCCCGTTTAAGGGCGAGGCGGAAATCTGGAACGCTGGTGACCGACTGCTGGTGCGTGCAACGCTCTCGGGTGAGGCACAGCTGCCGTGCAGTCGTTGCCTGACGACTTTCAGTTTGCCGCTGGAGACCTCGTTCGAGGAAGAGTTTATTGAGGGAAAGCCCGGGCCGGATGACGACGAGGCCGAGACTGGTCGGACCGTCACCTACTATACGGGGGACGCAATTGACCTTTCGGAGACGCTCCGCGACAACGTCCTGCTGGAGTTGCCCATGCAGCCCCTCTGTCGGGAGGACTGCCAGGGTATCTGCCCGACATGCGGCACCAACCGGAATGAAGGCGCGTGCTCCTGCGTCGAAACAACCTCTGTTGACCCCCGATTTGCGGCGCTGGAAAAACTGCTCCGTAAGCCGGATTCCAACTCATAGTCAAATTCCCCCCGGGACACGGCTCCCGGGTCCGTCAGCTAAACTGACGGAGAATCGAAAGGGGTGTAATCAGCATGGCGGTTCCGAAGAAGAAGATGTCCAAGGCCCGTCGGGATTCCCGGCGCGCGAACTGGCGGCTCGTGGCTCCGAACCTAAGCATCTGCCCGAATTGTAAGGCTCCCACGATGCCCCACCGGGTCTGCCCGACTTGTGGTCAGTACCAGGGTCGGCAGATCGTGAATATGGAGTCTGAGGCGGCTGCGGAGTAAGTACATGGCACACGGCAAGCAGGGGGCTGAGGCTCCCTGCTTTTCCGCGTCTTGGGCTTGATAAAATACATATCAGGTACCCCCATAAAATATTAGTTGCAACCGAAACGTATCGTAACACTGGTTATATTTGCCAGTGTACGCTGTCCGGGGGAGGGCGCGTTATATCGAAGGAGGCCGGTTATGGGTACGGGTCGAAGGATTGCGATTGTGTTTGCGGCGGCAACGTTGATGCTGTGGCAGGCGATGCCTGCGGCATGGGCGTCC
>JAQBPS010000684.1 GCA_028287415.1 Bacillota bacterium
AGCCTCGTTCAGGGCGCCGTGGCGGCCCTTAAAGGCTTCTGAGCGGTCCGACCGGTCGGTCTGATCGGGCAACGGTGAAGCGCTTTCGTTCCGGGCCAGGTACCGGCCTCTCGCCTCGCCGTAGCGAATCGCCCTGTCGAGCGCAGCCGCGCCCAGGGTCAGGCCGTTGGCGGTGTGCAGGCCGAACTCGGCCACGGCGCTGCGGCCGAACTTGGTCAGTTCGCCGGCAACCGTGGAGACCAGGCAGACATACTTGGACGACCCCGCCACCGCTGCCGCCAGTCGCTCCAGCCGGTCGCGGGTCCGCTGGGGATTGAGGCCCGGCTCTGTCGGCGGGTCGGTCACCACGACGACCATGTCACACTCCGGCGCCCGGGCGATCACCTCCAGGGTTCTTGGGATCAGGGTGCCGTCGATGACCACATAGCCCGTCGGGTCCAGGGGGTTCTGGGCGGTGCCGAAGTCCGGCAGGATCTCCTTCAGGCGCTCCTTGGTCGTGGCACTGAAGTCGGGCAGTTCAATCGCCTTGTTGTGACAGATGTCCGCAAAGATGCCGCAGGAGCCGCCCGAGGGGGTGACCACCCCGGCCCGGCGCCCGGCCTCCGGCCAGCCACGGGCCTGGAGCAGGCCGGCGGTCTCGACCAGCTCCTCCACGCTGTCCACCCGCAGCACCCCGAGCTGCCGCAGGTAGGCGTCGACCACAGCATCTACGCCGGTCAGGGCGCCCGTGTGTGCCGTTGCTGAACGGGAAGCCGCTTGCGACCGGCCCGTCTTCAGCACCACCATGGGCTTGCCCAGCGCCATGGCGCGATCGGCGATCTCCTTGAACGCCTGCGGATCCCGTATGCCCTCGAGCAGGGCAGCCACGACCTTCGTCTCCGGGTTCTCCACCATAAACCGCAGGAAATCGGTGGCATCCAGCATGCCCTCGTTCCCGCTGCTGACCAGATAGCTGAGCCCGATCCCGCGGTTCACGGCCAAACGGTGGAAATGGAGCAGCAGTGCGCCGCTCTGAAGCACGACACCGATGTGACCGGGAATGGGCGCCTCGCCCAGCAACAGGGCATAGGCGGGAATCTGAAGCCGGCCGTTCAGGAAACCGAGGCAGTTCGGTCCCAGGAGTGTCATCTCATGGTCGCGGCAGAACTGGACGAGTTCCCGTTCCAGCCGGGCACCCTCGGGTCCAACCTCCTTGAACCCGGCCGTCAACATGGTCACGGAGCGAATCCCCTTGGCCGCGCAATCCTGGAGGACCGACATGGCGACCCCAGTGGCGGTCATGACCCATGCGTGGTCGACGGGCCCGGGAATGTCGCGGACGCTGGGGTAGCACCGGGCACCGAATTGCGTGGCCTTGGTCGGATGGACCAGGTGGATGGCGCCCTGATAGCCGAGGGTCCGCAAATTCTCAATGATGCTGAACGACCAAAACGAGTTCTCTGTTGCCCCGACCAGGGCAATGGACTGCGGGGAAAGCAGGCGCCCGATCGCCTCCATATTGGTCCCTGTACTCACTACACCCCTCCTCTCTGCATGCGAATCTCTGCCTCCCCTTGCCTTTCCGCCCCAACGCCCAACACTTTCTATATCGAAAATTCGTCTCCTTCTAGTTAAGCGAAATATTTTTTCGCCGTCCCCTGTGAACCTTGCCGCTGTAGTAATCGATACAGTCCGACCGGTCGGTCTTATGCAAATTATATTTTCAATACAGAAGGTGAATTCGTGATTTCCGAGTATTTAGGTGTTTACTACCTCGTGTCAGAAAGGAATTGAGAGCAGTATGAAATGGCGTTCTGGCTTCGGCATCTGCGCCTCGGTCCTCGCCCTGAGCTTGCTGTTGACCGCCTGTGGCGGTGGCGCCACGCCCGCCTCCTCGCCCGGTCCCGCAGGCGCCAAGTCCACGGCTCCCGGCGTTTCCGACAAGGAGATCGTGATCGGAACCTTCGGCCCACTGACCGGCCCGGCAGCGGGCTGGGGCGACACATTGCGCGGCCTGGCTGCCTATGCGGATTTCATCAACGAGCAGGGCGGTGTGAATGGCCGTAAGCTGCGGGTGATCATTGAAGATGACCAGTATCAGCCCTCCAAGACTGTCGGCGCCGTCAAGAAGATGGTGGAGCAGGACAAAGTCTTCGCGCTCGTCAACGTGATCGGCACATCCAATCTCACAGCGGTCCAGGACTACCTGGTGCAGAACAAGGTGCCGGTCATCCTTTACTCCACCGGGTCCCGCAAGTTCCAGGAGCCGATCAACCCCTACTTCTTTGCCGGCCTCATGCCCTATGAGGACGAGGCAAAGGTCCTGATGAGGTTTGGCAACGACACGCTGAAGGTGAAGAAGTATGCGGTTTTCTATCAGAACGATGACTTCGGCAAGGGCGGGCTCGGTGGTGCCAAGGAGGCGGTGGCCAAGATCCCCGGCGCGCAGATCGTGGCCGAAGTGGCGTACAACCCGGCCGACGTCGATGTGTCGGCCTATGCCCTGAAAATGAAGGAGGCAGGCGCCGAGGCGGTCCTCATCTGGGGTACCGTGAAGCATGGTGCGCTGGTGATCAAGGAGGCCAAGAAGATCGGTTTCCAGCCCAAATGGCTCCTCAGTGGGGTGACAGCGGGCTTCCAGCTGGCGGAACTGACAGACGGCGCCGGTGAGGGCGCCTACACGGTCGCTTCCACCGCGACCCTGACCGACACGGAGAACGTGGTGGTCAAGGAGTACCTGGCGAACCAGGCCAAGTACCTGAAGAACGGCCCGAACAGCACCCAGCTGGGCGGGTGGAGCGCCGGGCGGATCTTCGTGGAAGCGCTCAAGCGGGCTGGCCCTGAGCCGACACGGGAGCAGCTGATCAAGGCGATGGAAACGCTGAAGGACTATCAGGGCCTTGCCCTGGTCAACTACAGCGACAAGGATCACATTGGCACGCGCAAGGCGTTCGTCCGCCAGTTGCAGGGCAACACCTACGTCAAGGTTACGGATCTCATCGACGGCAGCTATTAGTCCGGGGAGGAGAGACCTTGGCAATTCTGCTGCAGAACTTGCTGGGCGGCCTGTCCGCGGGTGCGCTTTACGGCCTGGCCGCCCTGGGGCTGACCGCCGTGTTCCAGACGACGGGCATGGTCAACTTCGCTCAGGGTGACATGGCCATGGTCTGCACCTTTGTGGGCTTCACCCTGCTCAGCTACATGAAGGTGCCCTATGGGCTCTCGCTCCTGCTGGTACTCGCCTTCGCACTGGGCTTCGGCTCATTGCTGGAACGGGGGCTCATGCGCCCGCTAATGCGCCAGCCCCACGTGAGCCAGATCATGGTCACCCTCGGTCTGGCCATGATACTGAACGGCATCGCAGGGCAGATCTGGGGGTTTGAGCCGCATGCGTTCAAGGCGCCGCTCGGCGGGGACCCCTATCGTTTCGTAGGGCTCGCGCTCAGCAAGGACAGCCTCCTGATCTTTGGCATTTCCGCTCTGATCGTGCTCAGCCTGTTTCTCTTCTTCAAGTTCACCCTCGCGGGGACGGCGCTGCGGGCGACTGCCCAGAATGCGACCGCGGCCAAGCTGATGGGTATCCCCATCGGAATGGCTTTCAACATGAGCTGGGCGGTGGCGGCCGTGCTCAGCGCCACGGCCGGCGTCCTGATCGCCCCGAGCACCACGCTCGACCCGAACTTCATGGCCGAAGTCGGCATCAAGGCGTTTGCGGGCGCCATCCTGGGCGGGTTCAGCAGCCTCCCGGGGGCCGTGCTGGGCGGGCTTTTCCTGGGGGTCCTCGAAAGCCTGGTCGCCGGTTACATCTCCACGGAATTGAAATCCGTCTTCTCCTTCAGCCTGATCCTCCTGGTCCTGGTGGTGCGGCCGTATGGCCTCCTGGGCAGTCCGGCCCGAAAGAAGGTGTAAGCGATGCCAAAGTGGCTGGGTTCCTACTGGGTGACAGCGGGCGTGGCGATCCTGGCCCTGCTCCTGCCCCTCCTCCCGACCGGCAGTAGCTATTTCAGCTACATGCTTAACCTCACCATCATCTACTGCATTGCGGCTCTGGGCCTCAACCTGCTGATCGGCATTGCCGGCCAGATCTCGCTGGGCCACGCCGCCTTCATGGCCATCGGGGCTTACAGCTCGAGCCTGCTGATCACCAAGCTCCACGTGCCCTTTCTGGTAGCCCTCCCGGCGGCGGCCATCTGCTCGGGTGCGATCGGCTTCCTGATGGGCCTGCCCGCAACGCGGCTGCATGGCCCGTACCTGGCCCTGGCCACGATCAGCTTCGGCACTGCCCTGCCGGAAATGCTCAGCAGGTGGGAATCAGTGACGGGCGGACATGCGGGGATCATCGTGCCCAAACCGCAAATCGGCCCACTGATCCTCCGGAGCGATCTCTCGCTTTACTACCTGAATCTGGTGATTCTGGTCTTCCTGATGTGGTTCGCCGCCAACTTGCTCCGAAGCCGGTACGGCCGCTCCTGGCAGTCCCTGCGTGAAAGCGAAACCGCAGCCCAGTCCATGGGCGTCAACCTTTCCCTGGCAAAGACCAGCGCCTTCGCGCTGAGCGCCGTCTACGCGGGCATCGCGGGCAGCCTGTACGCCCATCTGGTGGGGTTCATCTCACCCGTCGACTTCAATGCGTTCATGTCTTCCCAGCTGCTGGCAATGATCGTCGTGGGCGGTCTCGCGAGCATCGGCGGCAGCATTACCGGCGCAGCGGCATTGACGCTCCTGCTGGCCTTGCTGAGTCGCTCCCGCGGCTGGAGCCTCATCGTCGAGGGGGTCCTGGTGATCGTGACGGTCTGGTTCCTGCCCGGCGGCCTGGTCAGCATCGGCCGCTCCCTCCTGCAGTGGCGGGCGCGAGGCAGATCCCGCGGCGGCCACGGGCCGGCTGGGCCGGCCAGCGCTGTGCGAAAAGAGGTGAGCCGACATGGCATTGCTCGAAGTTAGCCAGCTCAGCGTGCGGTTCGGCGGGCTTTTCGCCCTGTCTGACGTCTCCTTTGCGGTGCCGGCGGGCGCGATCATGGGGCTGATCGGACCGAACGGTGCCGGCAAGACCACGGCGTTCAACTGCGTCACCCGGATCTACGCGCCCGACAGTGGTTCGATCCGCTTTGACGGACACGACCTGCTGCGCTACCGGCCCCATGAGATCATCGGGCTGGGGATCGCCCGCACCTTTCAAAACCTGGAGCTCTGCAAGCGGCTGAAGAGCATCGACAATGTGATGCTGGGCGCCCACACCCAGATCAAGAACTCCCTCTTCAGCGTGGGGCTGGGCCTCCCGCGCGCGCATGCATCCGAACGGGAGGCCCGCAAGCGGGCGGAAGAGGCCCTGGAGCTGATGGGCGTCAGCGACATCAGCGAAGAGCTGACCGGCGGCTTGCCTTACGGAACGCTGAAAATGGTCGAACTGGCCCGGGCCCTCGTGGCGAGGCCCAGGCTCCTCCTGCTGGACGAGCCTGCGGCCGGGCTGAACACGGCGGAGCGTGAAGGGCTGAGCCGGGTGATTCGCAGGCTCCGCGATCAGTCCGGGATCACCGTGTTGATGGTGGAGCACGACATGCAAATGGTGATGAGCCTCTGTGAGCAGATCGTCGTGCTGGACTTCGGCAAGAAGGTGGCAGAGGGCTCTCCCGATCAGGTAAAGAACGATCCCGCCGTCATTGAAGCCTACTTGGGGGAGGCGGAGCCCGTTGCTGTTGAAACTTGAAGCTGTACATGTCTGCTATGGAGCGGTCCGCGCCCTCAACGGGGTCACACTGGCCGTGGACCAGGGGGAGATTGTCACCATTCTCGGCGCCAACGGCGCCGGCAAGAGCACGTTGCTGCGTTTGCTCTCAGGCCTGGTGCCGGCCACCGCGGGCAAGGTCTTCTTCGACGGAAAAGCGGTCACGAATTGGGATTCCCACACCGCCGTTCGCCAGGGACTTGTGCAGGTGCCGGAAGGACGCCAGCTCTTCCCGGACCTGACCGTCGAGGAGAACCTGATCATTGGCTCTTTCAGCCGGAAGGACCGGCAGCAGGTGCGCGCCGACATAGACGAGGTCTGCCGGCGCTTCCCGCAGCTGCGAGTGCGGCTGCACCAGCACGCCGCGACGCTCTCAGGCGGGGAGCAGCAGATGGTCGCCATCGCCCGGGCGCTGATGGCCCGCCCCCGGCTGCTCATGCTCGACGAGCCTTCGATGGGACTGGCGCCCAAGCTGGTCAGCGAGGTGTTTCAAATCATCAAGGACCTGAATGAGGCGGGTACCACGATCCTGCTGGTGGAGCAGAACGCCAACAAGGCGTTGACGGTGGCACACCGCGCTTACGTGCTCGAGAACGGGGCTGTAATGATGAGCGGGCCGGCCGCCGAGCTGCGGGGGAAGGACACGCTGCGCCGCTCATACCTGGGCGCCTGATCTTCGGACAGGGCCGGGATTCATCCCAAGCCGCACTCGGCCAGGGTTCACCCCAAGCCGCACTCCTTGACGGAAACGGAGGCTAGAATCGCCCATGTCGCCTACCCGTGAAGTTTACTGGAACATCTCTCACATTTGGGTCATGTACCTGCTCCTGATTCCCGCCCTGTCCGCCTTCGTCTGGGGTTGCTACCAGCGGTTGCGCGCCTGGCGCCTGGGACAACCGGCGGACCGCTTCAACCGATGGCCCGAGCGGATCCGGCACCTGATCAAGTTCGGCGTGCTCCAAGAGCGCATTGTGCGCAATCCCCTGGTGGGCGTGATGCACTCCTCCCTCTCCTGGGCGATGCTCCTGCTGTTCATCGGGACGACGGTCGTCGCGATCGACACAGACCTGCGCATTCACATCATGCACGGGCAGTTCTACCTCTACTTCCAAAGCCTGATCCTGGATGTGGCGGGTGCGCTGGCCACCATTGCCCTGGGGATCGCCGTGTTGCACCGCTATGTACTGAAGCCCGCCCGCCTCCGTGAGAACCGGCCCGGCACCGCCCCGCCGGGGGACGGGCTGATGCTGGGCTGGCTGTTCCTGATCTTCGTGCAGGGGTTCATCGTCGAGGGCATCCGCATTACGATGACCAATGACCCCTGGGGCGCCTGGTCGCCGGTTGGCAAGTGGGTGGGCCAGTTGCTGGCTGCGGTGCTGCCGCCTGCGGGTATGCTGGCGCTCCACAAGGGGATGTGGTGGTTCCATCTCGTCACCGTCTTCACCTGGATCGCCGCCATCCCGTACACCAAGATGTTTCACGTATTTACATCACCGCTCGCGATTCTGTTCGCCGACCTGACCCCGAAGGGTGAGGTCATCGGAACGATGGATTTCGCGACCGCCGAGCGTTTCGGGGTGAGCGCTCTCACCGACTTCACCTGGAAGGACTTGCTGGACCTGGACGCCTGCACGGCCTGCGGCCGCTGCCAGGATGTTTGCCCGGCCTACGCGGCCGGCCAGCCGCTCTCCCCGAAGAACCTGATCCTGGACCTGCGGGACCACATGACCGCCGAAATGGAGCGCCTGCACCGCGATCCGCTGCGCGCCCTGTTCCGGGGGAGCGCTTACGCCGAGGCGTCTGAGACGCCCCGCCAAATGGTCGGGGACGTGATCAAGCCGGAGACGCTGTGGGCCTGCACCACCTGCCGTGCCTGCATGGAGGCCTGTCCGGTGGAGATCGAACACGTGCCGAAGATCATCGGGATGCGGCGCCACCTGACCATGGAGCAGGCCGAGATCCCGAATACCGTGGCCGTTGCGCTCCAGAGTCTGGAGGATCGGCAGCACCCGTACAAGGGGGCTGCGGCCTCCCGGACAGACTGGACCGAAGGCCTGGATGTGCCGGTCATGGCGGACGTGCAGCAGGTCGATGTGCTCTATTGGGTCGGGTGCACCGCAGCCTTCGACCCCCGGAACCAGAAGGTGGCCCGTGCCTTCGCCCAGGTGATGCAGCATGCCGGCGTCTCCTTTGCGATTCTCGGCAAGGAGGAGAGCTGCTGCGGGGACCCGGCCCGGCGCACCGGCCAGGAGTTCCTGTACGACATGGTCGCGAAGCAGAACGTAGATACGCTCAAGGGCTATCAGTTCAAGCGAATCGTCACCGCCTGCCCGCACTGCCTGAACGCCCTGCTGAATGAGTACAAGCCTTACGGCGCCGATTTCGAAGTGGTGCACCACACGCAGCTACTCAAGGAACTGGCCGACGAAGGAAAGTTGTCCCTGCGCGGCGAGCACGCAGAAACGGTGACCTTCCACGATCCGTGCTACCTGGGCCGCTACAACGACGTCTTCGACGCACCACGTGAGCTGCTGGAAGAGCTCCCGATGGTGACGACGCTGGAGATGGGTCGCAACCGGTCGAACAGCATGTGCTGCGGCGCCGGCGGCGGCCACGCATGGATGGAGGAACAGGGCACGCGGGTCAACCATCTCCGGGCGCAGGAGGCGGTCGAGACTGGGGCGGGCACCGTAGGGACCGGCTGCCCGTTCTGCTTGCAGATGATGGAAGACGGGGTCAAGACTGTGACCGGGGGCGACGGCGGGGTCAAAGTGCGCGACCTTGCGGAACTGGTCCTGCAGGCGCTGGAAGAGACCGGACCCGATCAGGT
>JAQBPS010000704.1 GCA_028287415.1 Bacillota bacterium
ACTGTGGTGCGGGCGACGCCCGCCCGACGGGCTGCCTCTATGACGGTAAAGGCGCGGGGGCCCACGGCCGCGAGCAGTTGCTGGGTGGCGGCCAGGACGAGTTGTCGCAGCTGCTGTTCCCGCAAGGTGCGCCGGGAGGGGGCGTAGTGCAACCCATCCGAACTCCAAATGCCTTTGCGACGCATCGCAAGACCTCCCTCACACAAATGGCCGATGTCGCGGCCTTTCAGGCCGTCGGCTGCTACCAAACATATGTGCCAACCGGCAACCGCACCAAACCCGGACACGTGTTCGCCGTTGGGCACCCCCAGGGTACCACCTCACCCACTGCCGGTCAACCATTTATTTCCAATAAAAACCCATGAGTACACCAGCATTGTATACCGGGCGGGTCCTGTGAAGTGCGCCACCACGAACGGGGCGATCAGGATCGTGACACCGGCACCCAGCACCATCGCCAGGCTGAGCACTGTCTGGCCGCCCAGGTGCACCCGCTCCGTCAGCGGCACCGAGATCGAAGTGCCGATGCATCGGGATCGCAAAGGCGACGGTCGCCCTTCCGAGGTAGGCGGCCGGCATCCATCGGCTTGCTCTGCACCCTGCTGTGTGGGCTTTTCGCGGCTATAAAAATGTCCCTTGCCCGCGCTAGACCGGCGATCAAATGCCCCCGGAGCTGTGCAACAGTCCGGGGGCATTTTCATATATTGAAACTCATTTTCAGTTTTGTACTGGATATGTAAAAGCACCATATTTTTCGTTTTCACCAGCAGGGATTTCATATCTGCCGGCCAATTGTTATATCTACTTTCGTACTATGTAACTAATTTTCACTATTTGAAAAGACGGGGTGAGAATCATGAAGGCGGCAACAACAACGATCAGATCAGCGGGACGGGCCTTGCATGTACTGCAATTCCTGGCCAAGCAGTCGAAGGGAGAGGCCTCCCTGTCGGCCATTGCCGCAGAGCTGGGGGTGGGCCCGAGCACAGCTCATCACCTGGTGGCGACTCTGCACGGAGAAGGATTCCTGAGCCAGAACCCGGACAACCGGTGGTACCGGTTTGGCGCAGAGGCGCTCTGGCTCTCGACCGCGATCCTCTCGCAGACCGACCTGCTCCAGGAAGCCCGGCCCGTCATGTCTGAGTTCGCAACTGCCACGGCCGAGACCATAACCCTCGCCGTGGCGGATGACGACCGAATTTTTTCCCTCCACCGGGTGGAGCCGGGGCATGTCATGTCAGCGACCTCCGGGGGGGCCCGTCACGCGCCGATCTATTGCACGGCGGCAGGCAAGGTCCTCGCCAGCGAGTTGCCGGAATCCCAGGTGATTGCGCTGTTGCGGCAGGGCGGAATGGCTCCGCGCACACCCCGCACTCTGACCACACCCGAAGCCTTTGTAGCCGACCTGACGTGGGTGAAACAGCACGGGCTGGCCGTAGACAACGAGGAGTGGACGCCCGGAATCCGCTGTGTGGCCGTGCCCGTTCGCAATTACGCCGGCGCCATCGTGGGTGCGCTGAGCACCGGCGGGCCGGTGAAGCGGCTGGACGGGGAGCATTTGAATCGGGTGATCGCCCTACTGAAGCAGGCCGGCGAAACGGTGTCGCGGCAGCTGGGCTTTGCGAAAGAGGGGTCCAAACAGAAGTGGGAGGGGAATCGGGCATGAAGAAGGTCTGGGCGATAAGAGTCGGTGCAATGGCTTTGGCAGCGGCGATGCTTGCTGCCTGTGGCGGGTCGGGCAAGCCGATCGACACCAGTGCACCTCCGAGCTCATCCGGCGGTTCTTCCGCCAACAAGGATGAGAAGGTGAAGGTCACCATGTTCATCTTTGCCGGGTCCAACCAGGGCGTGGTGCCCCGTGAAGTCGTGGCTGAGTACGTCAAGACGCACCCGAATGTGGAGATCGAGTTCCTGGAAAGCACCAACGCCGCTACCTACCCGAAGATCGTGGCCGCCAAGCAGGCGACCCCGGACAAGCCCCTGGTCCAGTTCGGTTTCTTTAACGTCAGCTCTACCGACCAGGGCCTGGTGGATGACCTGTGGGAGCCCCTTAACCCCGAGCGGATCCCGAACATGAAGAACACCATGACCAATCTCCAGCGCGCGGAGAACAAGGGCGTCCCCTACCAGTTGTCCGTCATGGGACTCATGTATAACAAGGACAAGGTGAAGGAGCCCCCGACATCGTGGGCGGACCTGTGGAGCGAGAAGTACCGTGGCCGGGTGGTCACCTTCGATTATCAGTGGCAGGCGCTCGTGATGGCCGCCAAGCTGAACGGCGGCAGTGAGGCGAACATTGATCCGGGCTTTAAGATCTGGAGCGAGAACGCCAAGAACCTGAAGGCGCTGGTCAACTCCAACGACGCGCTCAAGAACCTGGTGGTCAGTGGCGACGCCTGGATCGCTCCCTGGTGGGGGTCCCAATACAAGACCTGGCTGGATGAGGGTGCGCCTCTGGGTTATGTCACGCCCAAGGAAGGGCCGATCGCATTCCCGCTCTACCTTCAGGTGCTGAAGGGTGTCACGCCTGCGCAGCGCAAGGTCGCCGAGGACATCATCAACCTGCTCCTGGCGCCTGAAGCGGCCGGGCGGTACGCCGAGCTAACTAACGGCATTGCGGCGGTCACCAACGCCAAGGTCTCTGACAAGGTGAAGAACGACCCGATCTTCTCCCCGCTTCTGGCGGACAAGGCCATTCAGTTGGACTGGGCCATTATGGCCAAGAAGAACTCCGAGTGGAAGGAACGCTGGGACAAGGAAGTCAAGTCCAAGCTCTAAGCGACTGGGGGCAGCGCAATGGCAGTTCCGGCACAGGCGATACAGGCGTCCCGCCCGGACGTCGAGCTGATCGGCATCTCCAAGAGCTTCGGCAGCTTCAAGGCCGTCAACACTATCTCATTTTCGATCCAGCAGGGAGAGTTTTTCTCCCTGCTGGGCCCCAGCGGCTGTGGCAAGTCGACAACCCTGCGCATGATCTCCGGCTTTGAATTCCCGGACGCCGGGGAGATTCGGATCGGCGGGCAGAGCATGGCAGGGATTCCGCCCTACCGCCGGGCGACCAACATGGTCTTTCAGCGGCTTGCCCTTTTCCCGCACATGACCGTTCTGGATAATGTGGCCTTCGGCCTGACGGTGAAAAAGCTCTCCCGCAGTGAGATCGCGAAGCGGTGCAAGGAAGCGCTGGACCTGATCCAACTCGCCCAGCTCGCGGAGCGGTTCCCGGCCCAGCTCTCCGGCGGCCAGCAACAGCGGGTGGCTCTGGCCCGGGCACTGGTCAACCGGCCCCGGGTGCTCCTCCTGGATGAGCCGCTGGGCGCCCTGGACCTCAAGCTCCGGCTCCAGATGCAGCTCGAATTGAAGCGAATCCAGCGGGAACTGGGCACGACGTTCGTCTTTGTCACCCATGATCAGGGCGAAGCAATGACCATGTCCGACCGGATTGCCGTGATGGACCACGGGATTGTCGCTCAGCTGGGCACGCCCCAGGAGATCTACGACCGGCCACGCACTCGCTTTGTTGCCGGGTTCATCGGCGATGCGAACCTGCTGGAAGGGCAGGTCACAGCGATCTCGCCGGACGGCGCTGTGCTCACCGTCGCCGGCATGCCGATCCGGGTTCCGGCCGTCGCCGGCCTCGCGAACGGGGCGAACGCCGGGGTCTCCCTGCGGCATGAACGGATCAAGGTGGG
>JAQBPS010000721.1 GCA_028287415.1 Bacillota bacterium
GTCGTTGTCGAACTGGACAGCGTCCATCGGGTCGCCCACCGTGCGCAGTGCCGCCAGATACTCAGCGAACAGCGCCAGCCCAGTCGCCGCAGCGCGCCCACTGAACAAATCAGGGTGAGCAAAAAACGCGTCAGCGAGGTCCACCAACCCCTCAACCCCCGCCCGCACCTCGGGCGCCAGCCCACCCGCATGTAGGGCGATCGCATCCCGGACCGCAGCCTGGCAACCCTCCGCAAACTGCTTCCGATAGATCGGCCAGAACTCGTCAAGAAACGACCGCAACCGCCCGTCGCCAGCCGCGACCCGCGCCACCACATCCACCAGCCGCTCATCGCGCAGCCGCTGCCGGGCGAGCGCCGCCACATCCCGGTCGGCCAGCCCATAGCGCGGCATGGTGAGCGCAACCGACACCGCCCCGTCATCATCCGGCGCGGCAATCGCCCGGATGTACCCCAGGCACCGCACGGCCTCCGGGTCATCGAAGAGGTCCATCCCGCCGACGACCTGCACGGGGATGCCCGCCGCCATCAGCGCGCCATGGATGCCGACCTTGTGCCCGTTCTTCCGCACCAGCACAGCGATGTCCGCCAGCCGCACCCCCGCCGCCCGCAGCGCCGCCACTTCCCCGGCCAGCCAGCGCGCCTCCGCGGGCCAGTCCGGCGCCTCGACCAGCTGCGGACGCACGCCGGAAGCACGAGCCGCCACCAGCAAATCCGGCTTCCGCCGCTCGTTCTGCACGATCACCGCATTCGCTGCCGCCACAATTTCCGGGGTGGAGCGGTAGTTCGTGACCATCGCCACATCCTGGGCCGCCGGAAAGTCCCGGATGTTCGTCATCGCCGCCCCACGGAAGCTATAGATGGTCTGATCCGGGTCGCCCACAATCGTCACGTTGCCCGCGTCGCCCGCCACCAGCCGCACCATCTCACCCTGGAGCCAGTCCGTGTCCTGGTACTCGTCCACCAGCAGATACGGAAACCGCCCATGCAGCTCGGCGGCCACATCCGGACTGCTCTCCAGCAGCGAGACCGCCAGCGCGATCAGGTCGTCGTAGTCAGCCGCGCCCTTAGCCCGCAGGAGCCCCCGGTACGCCTCATACGCGCCCAGCAGCTCCGTCCACGAATCCCGGTCCTCATCCGGCCCCAGCCGCGCCAACAAAGCGTCAACGCTCTGCCGATAGCTCCCCTCATGCCGATGCCACCCCGCGAACTCGACAACGGTCGCGACGACCTTGTCGATGCGCGTCAGGTCCTGACGCTCCACGCCCAGGCGGTCGATCTGCTGGCGCATCAACACCTTCAAAGGCGCCTCCGTCAGCAGCACCGGCTCCGGCGGCAGGCCGAGCCGCTCAGCGAACTCCCGCACCAGCGCGAGTGCGAACGCATGGTACGTCTCGATGCGCGGTTGCGTCCCATCCGTCCCGAGCAGGCTCGCCACCTTGCGCCGCAGGTCCTCGACCGCCTTCGTGGTGAAGGTGAGCACCAGGATTTGATCGGCACGGCAAAGCCCCCGCTCCACCAGCGCGCAGATACGCTGACCCAGCGTGGTCGTCTTGCCGCTGCCCGCGCCGGCCTGGATGCGCAGCGGCCCCGCCCCATGGGCGATCGCCCGTTCCTGCTCCGGGTTCGGGCGCCAATCAGAAGTATGCACGACGACCCACCTCACAAGCGTCACGGAAAGCGCACATGCCGCATTTCCGCTCCTCTGCATTTCGGGTAAACTCATTGGCCAGGATGCCATCAATCACACCATCGATAATGCCACTGATGCCCTGAAGCGTCTCGGCGGTATGCTCGCACGCCACGGCCTGCTCGCCGGGGTCGAACGCCGGCGCCCACACCAGCGGCGGCTTGTCCGCCTCATGCTTGAGAAAAATGTAGCTCACCCGTGCGCCCGGCACCACCTGCCCGCCATGGCGCGCCAGATAATAGAGCCCGAGCTGAAGCTTCTTTTGGGGATGCTTCTCAGTCATCCGCACCCCCTTCGTCACGCCCGTGCTCTCCCGGGTCCCCGACTTGTAGTCGATGATCTCCTCGTTGCCCGCTGTGTCCCGTTCGATCAGGTCATAACGGCCACGGATCACATGGGTGCGCCCCTTGCCATCGACATAGTCGAACTGGAACTTGCCCTCCGTCTCCACCACCTGCCGGGGCGCGACAGCGGCCCAGTCGTAGAACCGCTGCAAAAACCGCTGCCCCCGTGCCTTGAGCTGGCGGAACTGCGCACTACTGACAAAGGCGGCAGGCTGCATCGCCTCATCCCACATGGCCGCAACGGTCGGCCAGGCCGGGAACTCCCCGCCCATGCGGGCCAGGTTAAACCGCTCCAGCGCAGCGTGCAGGGCCGAGCCGAACGCCGTATAGACGTTGTCCTCGTCCGGCAGCCGCAGCACATAGGCGTAGTAGTACTTACGCGGACAGTCGCGGTACATCTCAATCGCACTGGCGCTCAACCGCAGCGAGTCGGTGCCGCCGAACGGGACCGGATCAACCTGGCGCCGCAACGGCACCCCACCCGCTTCCGCCGCTCGCAGCACCGCCGCGGCGCCGGCAACACCCGCCTCATCCGCCCGCCTGATGCCCGCCGCCGCCTGGAGCAGGTAGGCCCGGGCCTGACTGGCCGCATCTCCTGCGCGCCCCGCCACGAGAACAGGCGCCGGCGCCCCCATCTCCGCGAGAAAGCGGGAGGGCTGGGCCGGCTCGCCCCCGTAGACCAGTGCGCGGCTGACCACCAGCTCCTCCTCCGCCCGGGTCAGGGCGACATAGGCGAGCCGGCGCTCCTCGCGAATGTGCTGGGCCAGCCGCTCCGTGCCCGTCCGCGCATGTACCGCACCCGGATCGGTGACCCAGTCCCGAATCGCCTCCGCCAGATAGAAGACCGGGTCGGCATCGACAGCCACCGGGAAGCGGCCCTCGGCCATGGCGGGCACAAAGACTACCTTGAACTGCAAGCCCTTCGCAGCATGGATCGTCATGATGGTAACCGCATCCACATCGCCGATGGCCGGAGCGATCAACGTATTGCCCGCGTCCAGAAGCGCTTCCACTGATGGCGCCCCCGCTGCCGCATCCTGCAGGAGCCGCACCGCTGCCAGCCGTTCCAGATCCGCGGCCGATGGCGCCAAACTCAGCCGCAGATGCCCCAGGAACCGCAGCGCCGCATAGGTCAGCTCCGCAACGGGCTGACCCTGCGCAGACGCCGCCCAGTCCGCCACCTGCTGATACGCCGCCACCACG
>JAQBPS010000728.1 GCA_028287415.1 Bacillota bacterium
CTGTGCCATGGCAGCGGCAGCAGCGTAAACGATGCCGATCACACCGAAGACGAACAGCACGCCAGCGTACTGCTTGGCGACCTGCGGCAGCAGCGGGTGGCTGATGCGGATCATGGCGTAGGAGCCGAGCTTCAGCAGAATGCCGGCCAGCAGCATCGAGACCGGCGTCGGGGCCTCAACGTGGGCGTCCGGCAGCCAGGTGTGGAACGGGAACATTGGCACCTTGACGGCGAACCCGACGACGAGGGCGAAGAAGGCGAAGATCGTCAGCCCG
Source organism: Bacillota bacterium (assembly GCA_028287415.1). Classification (GTDB taxonomy): domain Bacteria; phylum Bacillota; class Sulfobacillia; order Symbiobacteriales; family Symbiobacteriaceae; genus RYN-353. The sequence continues at coordinate 275 of JAQBPS010000728.1, forward strand.
GTCACCTGGAACTTCGAGGTGACCTCAGCCAGCTGGAGCAGGTTGAAGGTCGGGGCGATGCCCATCTGGGCGAACACGGGGCCCGCCTTGATGTACAGGTAGATGGCGCCGACCAGCATGACCGTGGAACCAATCAGGGTGTACAGGAAGAACTTGATCGCAGCGTATTCCCGGCGAGCGCCGCCCCAGATGCCGATCAGGAAGTACATCGGCAGGAGGACGATTTCCCAGAACACATAGAACAGCATGAAGTCCAGGGAGACGAACACGCCGTTTGTGCCGGTCTCGAGGATCAGCAGCAGGATCAGGTAGTCCTTCACGCGGGTGTTGATGTAGCCGTAGGAGGCGAGAATCGCCAGCGGGAAGAGCAGCGCGGAGAGGGCAATCATGGTGAAGGCGAAGCCGTCCACACCGAGGGTGTAGTGCACGCCGATCTCCTTGATCCACGCGAAGTGCTCAACGAACCTCATGCCCTTGCCCCAGGCGTCGGCGCTGGGGGCGGTGGTGTACCATGTGGCGGCCATAGGCAGCGTCAGTACGAGCGGGATGAGCGTGCCAATACCTGCAATCCAGAAGAGCAGCTTTTCCTGGGTCTTCGGGATGAAGAGCATTACGAGCGCAACGATCAGGGGGGCGAAGACGATCAATGAAAGATAATGCATCCCCGGAAGCCTCCTATCTGATCACCTGGAATAGGAGCACACTGGCGACGATGACAACGATGAACGTTAGCATGTACTGCTGCACGTAACCAGTGGAAATGCGGCGGAGCACACCACCGACAGCACGGGCGATGTCTGCCCACATGGTGACGAGCACGTCGATCACGTTGCTGTCGAACCAGGCGGACGCCTCAGCGATCGCGATGCCGATCGTGCCCACGAGGTTGACGAGCCCGTCAACCACGGCGCCGTCGAACCAGGAGATCACCCGGGAAGCGGCCAGGGTGCCCTGGATCGCCACGAGGTCGTAGAGTTCGTCGACGTAGTACTTGTTGCGCACCAGGGTGTAGATGGGCTTTCCCGCCCGGATCCAGCCGGCCCGGGTCTGGGGCTTCACCACAGCGTAGAGGAGCCAGCCGACGAGGATGCCGCCAAGGCCTGCCGTGGTAGCCATGATGGTGACGGTACCGGCAGCGCCGGCCGGAATCGTCTGCTCAACGCCCGGCAGGTGGAAAAAGCGCTCCAGGAAGAGCAGGGACTCCGAGTGGAACCACTCAGCCGGCAGCGCCGCCCAGAGCCAGCCGGACAGCAGCGCCGGCACCGCCAGGATGATCAGGGGGATCGTCATGGCCTTCGGAGACTCGTGCGCATGATCATACAGATGCTGATCACGCGGCGTGCCGAAGAAGGCCAGGTAGGTGGCACGGGTCATGTAATAGGCGGTCAGGAAGGCAGTCGCCAGCGCCATGATAAATGGCAGCTTGGACGCCCACGCCATACCAGCCGGCGCCTGCCAGGTCCAGGCGGCCAACAGCAGCTCATCCTTGGAGAAGAAGCCGCTGAAGCCCGGGAAGCCCGAGAGAGCCAGGTAACCGATCATCCAGGCCGCAAACGTGACCGGTATCTTGTGCCGCAGGCCGCCCATCTTGTGCATTTCCTGGTTGTGGCTATGCGCATGGATGATCGAGCCGGCAGCGAGGAAGAGCAGTGCCTTGAAGAAGGCGTGGGTCATCATGTGGAAATTGCCGGCCGCCCAGCCGCCCAGGCCCAGGGCCATGATCATATAGCCCAGCTGGGAGATGGTCGAGTAGGCCAGGACCTCCTTGATGTCCCATCGCAGGGTGGCGATCGACGCCGCAAAAATCGACGTGAAAGCGCCGATGAAGGCGATGAAGGCAAGAACACCGGGGGAAACGTTGCCGAAGACCATGAACGCACGGCCCACCAGGTAAACGCCTGCAGCGACCATCGTCGCGGCGTGGATCAGCGCAGAGCCCGGGGTGGGGCCGGCCATCGCGTCCGGCAGCCAGGTGTGCAGGGGGAACTGGGCCGACTTGCCCATGGCGCCTGTGAAGAGCAGGATACCGCCCAACGCCAGACCCGCGACGACGGCGGGGTCTCCGCCGCTCATAAGCTCCGGGATTTTGTGCGCAAGACCTTCCCAGGTCAGCGTATGGGTGTACATGAAGATCACCCAGATGCCGACCATCATGCCGACGTCGCCGACACGGGTGGTCAGGAAGGCCTTGATCTGGCCCATGCGGGGCCAGGACTGCTCGTACCAGTGACCGATCAGGAGGTAAGAGCAGAGGCCCATGATCTCCCAGCAGATCAGCAGCAGGAACAGGTTATCCGCCAGCACCAGGCCGAGCATGCCTGTGGTGAACAGGTTGATGGCGGCATAGAAGCGGGGAATCCGGGGCTCGCTGGCCTCAAAGTAGGCGCTGCTGTACAGTTGCACGCAGAACGAAACCAGCGTCACCACAAACAGCATCATGGCCGTCAGGTTGTCGACCATGAGGCCCATTTGGATCGGGAAGGGGCCGAACGAGGCCCAGGTCCACGGCGCTGTGTGCCAGGACGGAGTGGTCAGGTACTTGACGGCTTCTCCAGCCTGTGCGGCGCCTTCGGCGCCATGCCCGCCGCTTGAGATCACTGCTGCAAGAACGCCCACGGACCAGAGGAGCGCCACGAACATGCTGACGGTGCCGACGATCCATGCATTGCGCCGCAGTTGCCGCGCAAACATGGCGATCAAGGCGGAGGTGAGCAGGGGGAGTGCGGCGATCACCCATGCGTTGTGTAAGAAGAACTCCACGCTGTCAACCCTCCTAACCCTTCAGTAGATCGACCTTGTCGACATCGATCACGCCGCGGTTGCGCACCACGTTCAGGATGATTGCCAGTCCGACCGAAGCTTCGGCGGCGGCCACCGTCATGATGAACAGGGCGATAATCGGCGCCCGGGAAGCCATGACCTCATCCTGCTGCCAGTAGTAGCGGCTGAACGTCATCAGGTTCAGGTTGACGCCGTTGAGCATGATTTCGATGAACATGAGGATCCGCACGGCGTTCGTACGGGTCAATGCACCCCAGAGACCGATTCCGAAAAGCAGGGCGGCGAGCCCAAGCGGGAAGACAATCGGCAGGCTCACTGCTGATCAGCCTCCTTCGCCGTCAGGATAATCGCGCCCACCATGGCGATGAGCAGCAGCAGTGACGCGGCCTCGAAGGGGATCACGTAAGTCGTGAACAGCGAGGTGCCAATCGCCTTGACGGTCGCCATGCTGCCGTTGGGCTGAGACAAGGGCAGGTGAGCCCCCACGTAGATGTAGGTCATGAACGCAGCGAATATCAAGCCGACGACGAACACAAAGTAGTCGGACCTGCCAAAGCGCCGCACCTGCTGGCTCCGCTCCGCCTTGATGTCCCGCAGACCCGAGAGCATGATGGCGAAAATAACCATGGTCGTAATGGCGCCGGCGTAGACGAGAATCTGAATCGCTGCCACGAACTCGGCCTGCATCAACAGGAAGATACCGGCGACAGCTGTGAAGGTAAGCGCCATGAAGAGAGCAGCGTGCGTAATCAGGCGCACGATGACCATCTGGAATGCCGACACGAGGGCGACGATGGCCAGCAGGGCGAAGATGATGAAATCGCCGCTGTGGAGGTAAGCGTAATCTGGTGACACCGTTACTCGGCCTCCTCCCCGTCTTTGTTGCCCGACTCGGTGCCACCGGGGTTAGCGGGGGGCTGATCGGGCGGAACCATACCGGGGGTGGCAGCCGGGGCTACAGCGACCTTCGCCTCCACCTTAGCGGGCGCAGGCGCCGGGGGCTGGTCGACCACCGTTTCCTCCTTGCGATACTGCGCCTTCAGAACCGGGGTGTACCCCTTGGCCTGAGGAGCCCGCCCAAGGAACCCGGCCTCGTCCTGGATATCCTCTTCCGTCGCGCCCGTAAGCTCGTGGAAGACCCAGGGCGGCAGCGCACCTTTCTTCGCCTTCGGCCCGGGCTGTGCGACCGAGGAGTACTTGAGGCCGAGGCGGAGCAGATATTCCATCTCATAGACCATGTTCTCCGGGTCGACCTTGCACAGCTCGTAATCCATGCCCATCACCAGTGCGTCGAACGGGCAGGCCTCGATGCAGTAGTTGCACAGCATGCACCGGGACATGTCGATCGCGTACCGGTCGGCAACCTTCTTCTTCGTGATCGGGTCCTGGTGCCATTCGAGAGTGATCACGTTGACCGGGCAAGCCTCCACGCACAGGCCGCAGGAGGTGCAGTTGTACTCGCCGGTGAGCAGGTCGGTCTTCAAGAGGGGAATGCCCCGGAACCAGGCCGGCACCGTATCGAGCTCATCCGGATAGAAGACCGTGATCGCGGGCCGGAACACCATCTCCTTGAAAGTGATGTTCAGGCCGGTTACGAAGGACTTACCCGCTCGCCACGCTTCCCCAATCATGTTGGTCACGCGCAGGTCACCTCCCTAATTGGCCCAGAGGCCCAGTAGTCTCAGAGTGAAGGAGCCAAGGCTCACCGGCAGGCCGTTGTAGTTCACGGCAACAAAGCGGAGGACGCCCGTCAGGAAGATGTTGAACAGCGACACCGGCAGGAGGAACTTCCAGCCGAGGTCCATCAGCTGGTCGATACGGACACGGGGCAGCGTCCAGCGGATCCACATGGCCAGGAAGACGAACAGGTAGGTCTTCAGGGCGAACCAGATGAAACCGACCGCCCAGGCCCACATGCCGGTGTTCATGAAACCGATCGAGACCGCAGCGTTGCTGACCGCGTCGCCGGCGACGTTCGTGAAAGCGCCGAGACCGTTCAGGATGTTGCCCAGGCCCTGGAGCACCTGCGGGAGATTCGGGCCGGACCAGCCGCCCAGGAACAGCGTGGCAGCGATCGAGGACCAGCCCACAAGGTGGATGTACTCGGTCAGGGCGAAAACGGCCCAGCGGAAACCGGAATACTCGGTGTGGTAGCCGGAGACCAGCTCAGATTCTGCTTCCGAAAGGTCGAACGGCGCCCGGTTCAGCTCTGCCAGCGAGGCAATGATGAACACGCCGAAACCGATGATCTGCGGCAGCAGGAACCAGCCGAAGAAGCCACGGTTCACCTGTGCCTCGACAATGTCGCTCAGCCGCAGGCTGCCGACCATCATGACGACGCCGATGATCGACATGACGAGCGTCACTTCATACGAGATCATCTGGGCAGCGCCGCGCATGGCGCCCAGCAGGGAGTACTTGTTGTTCGAGCCCCAGCCCGCCATGAAGATCGCGATCACGTCGTAGCCGGTGATGGCAGCGATGAAAATGATGCCGATGTCCAGGTTCATGGCCGTCCCTCCGGGGCCGATCGGCACGATCAGCCAGATCAGGACAGCGGAGAGAAAGCCGACGAGCGGTGCGAGGATGAACAGCGGCCGGTCAACGTTCCGGGGCTCGATGTACTCCTTGACGAACAGCTTGAGCAGGTCCGGAATCGCCTGCAGCCAGCCGTGGAGGCCGGAGCGCCAGGGGCCGACGCGATTCTGCATCCAGGCTGAGACCTTGCGCTCCAGAACCATCGCAAATGCGAAGTTCGCCAGGCACCAGACGAGGATCAGCGAGCCCTTGCCAAGGCCGAGCAGCCAGATCTGAACGAGATGCGGGAGGTTATTCCACAGGGCGACCATAGCTACCGGTCCACCTCCCCCAGCACGATGTCAATGGAGCCAAGAATGGCGATGACGTCAGCGATCTTCTGGCCCGGGCAGATCAGCGGCATCAGCTGGAGGTGGACGAAGCATGGTGAACGCCATTTGACCTTGTATGGATTCGTACCGCCGTCGGAAACAATATAGCAGGATACCTCACCGCGGGCGCCTTCGATGCGGTGGTAGATCTCACCCTTCGGCGGCTTAAGAATGCGGGGCACCTTGCCCATGGTCTCGCCCGGGTTCTCGGCCAGCCAGGCGAGGGCCTGCTTGACAATCCGGGAGGACTGCCGCATTTCCTCAGCACGGACGATCCAGCGGTCGAAGCAGTCGCCGCCCGCCTTGCCGACCGGGATGTCGAACTCGAACCGGTCGTAGATGGCGTTCGGCAGGTTCTTGCGGAGGTCGAACTTGACACCGGAGCCACGTAGCACGGCGCCCGATGCGCCGTAGGCAATGGCGTTGGCAGCGCTGAGCTTGCCGACGTCCTGGGTGCGCCACTGGAAGATCCGGTTGTCGGTAACAAGTGCTTCCCACTGCGGCCAAACGTAGCTGTCGAAGTAATTGATAAAACCCCAGATGGTCTGGTCGGCCTTGTCCTCACCGTCGGTGGGGGTGCCGAGAATGCCCGCCGGCAGGTCGTTGCGGACACCGCCGATGCGCAGGTAGTTGTACAACATGCGCCCGCCGGTAATCCGCTCGAACAGGGAGTACATTTTTTCGCGGTCACGCCACGCATAAAGGAAGGGCGTGATCGCGCCGATGTCCATCGCCATGGCGCCCAGCGCCAGGAGGTGCGAGCAGATGCGCTGGAACTCAGCAAGCAGCACCCGGATATACTGAGCACGTTCCGGTACAACAATGGCGTCACCGAACAGCTTCTCCGTGCCTTCCACGAAACACAGCTCGTTCGTGATGGCGGCCAGGTAGTCCGTGCGGTCCGTGAACGGAATGACCTGCGGGTAGGTCTTGAACTCGGAGAGTTTCTCAAAGCAGCGATGGAGATAGCCGATATCGGGCTCACACCATGTGACGGTCTCGCCGTCCAGCTTCACCATGAGGCGGAGAACGCCGTGGGTGGAGGGGTGCTGCGGACCCATGTTTACAAGTAGTTCTTTAGCCTGTTCCATGTTTACACCTCCGCTCCGGGCCTATTCTGCGTAACGGTGCCGCACCAAGCGCGGGCGCTTGGGCCGGTGATCAACGAAGTCCTTGAGAAGCGGGAATCCGCCCTGCCAGTTGTCGGGCAGGAGAATCCGCCGGTGGTTCGGATGGCCTTCGAAGCGGATGCCGTACATGTCATAGGTCTCCCGCTCGTGCCAGTTGGCGCCGGGATACAGGTTGGAAATGCTCCACACCCGGCCACCGGACCGCGGGAGGTCTACCTTCACGTGGATCGTCCGGGTATTGACTTCCTCCGGGACGATGCGGCAAAGGCTGGTGACGAGGGTGAGGCGATCCTTCCAGTCGATCGCCGAGAGCACGGAGCAGAAGGTATACCCGGCTTCATAGCAGGCACGGACGACTTTCTCGTATTCCTTCGTGTCCACGAGAATCTCCGTGTCCCCATTCAGCTGGTCGGAGAGTTGGGCGTCCGGAAACTTTTCGTTCAGAAAGTCCAAACGGAGGTCACCCCCTGGGGAAATGCCGCAAGCAGTGAGGAAATAGGCGGAAAGAGGGCTCGCAGACGGTCGAAAACCCCGCCCCGGACGGGGTCAGGGTCGGCCATGCTAGACCCAGTGGAGCACACCCTTCTTGTACGCATAGAACAGGCCGACGGCGAGCACCAGCAGGAAGCTGAACATCTCCAGAAGGGCTGCCAGCCCAAGTGCGTTGAACACGACCGCCCACGGATAGAGGAAGATCGCTTCCATATCGAACACGAAAAATGTAAGGGCGAAGACGTAGTAACGGATGTTGAAGTTTACCAGTGCGTCGTCAAACGGGAGCTCACCGCATTCGTAGGTCTCCAGCTTCTCGCCCTGGAGCGGGTTCTTGGGAGCGAGCAGCCAGACCGTCAAGTAGTTCATCAGGATGAAGCCGATTGCCACGATTGCGGTCGCCAGGATGTCCACGTACGAGTAGGCCACTGAGTGCGTCTCCTTTCCGCCGGGGCCCGGCCCACATGCCATCGCGGTGCTTTGCAATGTTCCGAAAAACCGCTGCCAAAGGGGTGCGATCTTACCGCACCCATTATACCTTCGGCTCTAAACAATCGCAACGCAGGCAAAGTTTGGCACAGACGCCCTGAAATGTGACCACGGGGCGCAAAGGCAGGGCTGCGACCCTGCCTTATCGCTCTACCCCTTTGTAATGAGGCCACGCTTGCCGGTCTTCAGCATTTCCTGAATCTCCATGAGGGCCTGGAGGAGCGCTTCCGGGCGAGGAGGGCACCCGGGAACGTATACGTCGACCGGGACCACTTTGTGTACACCATCCACTACGTTATACGTATCCCAATACGGTCCGCCGTTGGATGCGCACGCACCCATCGCAATGACGAACTTGGGCTCGGCCATCTGGTCATACAGACGGCGAACCACGACGGCCATCTTTTCATTTACGGTGCCGGCAACGATCATCAAGTCGGCCTGGCGCGGAGACATGCGAACCGCCTCGGAACCAAAGCGGGCGATATCGTACTTGGAGCAGGAAGCAGCCATCATCTCAATGGCGCAGCAAGCGATGCCGAAGCCAAGCGGCCAGGTCGAGTTGCCGTAGCCCCAGCCGAGAACCTTCTGGACGACAGCCGGCAGCTTTCCGACGATCACGTTCTGGTTTGCTTCCGCATCGGAAACTACAACCGAATCATTGAGCCAGTCTAGCTCCTGACCCGGAACCTGATTTTCAGCCACCAGAACCACCTCCCTCTCCACACATGCAAGAAAGCCGAAGGGCTTTGCTCCCAGAGTCACATGCCAACATTCATTATACTGTCCTCTTTCTTGATGAGTCAACGAGAAGAGGCTTGCGGCATAAGCCCGGAGAGCGTCTATCGAATGACAATGCGTTATGGGTCTAATGCGTCTGTTGCATGCCTGTCAGCCCCCGTGCCGTCGTGAACGGTCACGGGGGCTGCTGCGCAACTAGGCGAGGCCGGCGTCCCACAGTTCAAGCAATGCGGGCACGGAAAAGTCGCTCCGGTTCAAACCTTCACAGGCCAGTTCCAGCGCTCGGATTCCGTGCATCATCTGCGCTTCCGTGAGCAGCCGCTGCTGCACTGCCTCCGCGAACTCCCCGAGGTTCTCCACCTTGTAGCGACCGGCCTCAACAACCACATCGATGTACCAGTCGCTTACGGTCAGACCGCCGCTCGCGTGGGTACCCGTGCCAACCACGTCGATATGCCAGCGGGGCGGTAGTCCGGGGGTTGGAATCCGGACGACCTGAAGGCTGCGCAGGGGCAGGGCGATCAGGAGGTCGGCGCCGGAACTCAGAGGCCGGGCGGGCCTGTAGATCCAGACGTTTCCCGACACCTGGATCTCGCCGGCCAGCGTCCGGCCATCCCAGAAATGGACACAGCCGGCATGCCGGTCCCAAATGTTTGTAAGCGGTGAGCGCAATTGTGTTCGTTCCTCCTTGCGGGATCTATTGCAGCCCTGTCTGGAGGCGCTTCAAGAACTCGGCCAGCGTACCCATGCGGTCAGGCGGCAGTTCCTTCCCGGAACGGTTGATCAGGTGGTCCGTGACAAAGTAGAGCCCGACACCCAGGCTCTCCGCTACGCCGTCCTCCTCGACATCGTTGCCGACCATGAGGCACTCGCCGGGACCCCGCCCGATCTTTTGCAGCACCTCCTGGTAGTAAGCCCGCTGGGGTTTGCAGGCGTGCATCTCCTCGTAGGTCGTGACCAGCCGCCAGGGCATATCCTGCACGCCGATCCAGCGCATGCGCTCCGCGATCGCCGCCCGGGGAAAGAGCGGATTGGTCGCCAGCACGATTTCATAGCCCTTGTCCACAGCGGTCTGGACCACATCGCGGGCCAGGCCGGGCAGGCCCGGGCAGGCGGCCTGGAGTTGGGGGAACCGCTCCCGGTAAAAGGCATCGAACACCGGCATCAGCTCCGCCTCGGTCTTCGCGACCTTCGCAAAGAAGTCGGCTGCGAACACCTGCGCATTCGTAAGGGCCGGGTCCGTGTTCTTGATCATCTGATAGGTAGAAGCCATGACCTGCTCCACGAGGGTGCTCGGGGGCACCAGGTGGCCCGCGTACGCGGCAAGTTCTTTCATGTAATCGTGCACAAACCGGTCCGTATCGATCGGCAACAGTGTGCCATCCAGGTCAAACAAGATGGTCTTGAGCATGTGTCCACCTCATGTCAGTCGTGTTCTCTGTATAAGTTGGCCTTTGGCCGCGGCATACCTGCCGTCCGGAAACAGTCAGTCGATGCCGACGGCCCCGGGCTTATTTGTCGAAATCTGTTGTCGTTCGATTCTCTGGCAGCGAATGCGTGTGCACCCTTGTCTTTCCAGTTGCTTCCTGCTACCATGGGGGAGAACAGTGGTTCGGCAATTGTAGCAGATCCGCTGCGGACCGGCCTTATGCTGTGGTAGCCAGCTTGCCAGGGGCCGGCGGATACCGGGGACGCAGGAAAAAAGGGTGGACCGCAGTGCGGTCCACCCCGAACAAAAGCGAGTGTCTTGGCTACCGGCGCCCAGCAAACTCCCGAATCATAGTCGTCAACTGGTCCGGCGTCAGGTTCATCTGGGCCGCCATGGAGATCGGCACCATGTACTGGATCACCTGAGCGGGCGAGATGTTGGCGACATCTGTAGGGGCCTCCAGCTGGCCGGTAGCAAAGAAGTGCATCGGGATGCCGGTGATGGAGACGATCTGGTTGAGCACCATGGGCCCGACTTCGCAGTCACGTTCGAGAATGTCGTTCAAGCTGCGGACGGACAGGCCGAGTTGGAAGGCCACAACCGTGCGGGTAAAGATCGCCGGGAAGTGCACGCAGAGGAAATCGACCACCTGGGCAAAACGCTGCTCAACCGTGTTCAGCAGCAGTCGGTTTTTCTCAGCCTTGCTGAGGGCATCAATGTGCCTGGTGAAGCGCTGGCCAACCGTCCACGCCTGCCCGTCAATCAGCATGGAGCCCACGTCTGTATACGGTGGAGCCTGAACTTCACCCAGGATAAAGGCGACACTGACACCCAGCGCCTTGGCCAGCCGATTCAGGGCGTCAATCGTGGGATTCACCTTCGCCCCCTTCTCCAACTGGGAGATGTAGCCGATGGCAAGGCTGCTGCGTTCACTCACCTGCTGCAGAATGAGGCTTTGCTGATTACGGGCCCACGCGAGCCGTTCGCCCATGCTGCTACCCTGCACTTCTTGTACCCCCTTCGGCGAGATGCGCTATTCCATTATGTGGAATCGCACTCTTATCCTACCAGATACATCCAACCACGGTCAAGAGATGAGTCTGACAATTTTTGCTTCATGTATGCTCCCATTCTCGGGGTAATCAGGCACTCGGGAAGCAGCATATAGCAACGACCCCTGCAGAACAAGTTCTGCAGGGG
>JAQBPS010000738.1 GCA_028287415.1 Bacillota bacterium
CAACCAGGCGGTCTCACTGATCAAGAACTCGGCGGTACTGAACATGATCGGCGCCGGCGAGATGATGAATGTAGCGGACTCGTGGGCTGGCCAGAACTCCTACTACGGGCCGACCTACCTGGTGATCTGGGCGCTCTTCTTCGCCCTGTGCTTCCCACTGGCCCAGTGGGCCCGGCGGCTTGAACAGCGGGCCATCCGGGCCCGCGGCCAGGAGGTGCAAGCGCGATGAACGATACAGTGGCTGCGGTCTTCACGTCCGATGTCTTCTGGTTCCTGGGGCGCGGGCTCTGGCTCACCTTGCAGATGGCCGCAATTGCCATGGTACTCGCCTTTGCACTCGGAACGGTGATCGGTATCGCCAGGTATAGCGGCCTGCCTGTGCTTAGCCACCTCGCGGCCGCGTATGTCGAGGCGATCCGCAACTCGCCGCTCCCCCTCTTGATCCTGTTCATGAAGTTTGCCGCACACCTGCCCAAGGAGTCAGCTGGCATTATGGGGCTGACGCTGTTCACGGCGGCCATGATGGCCGAGATCGTGCGGGGCGGCCTGAACTCGATCGACAAGGGGCAGTGGGAGGCGGCACGGTCGCAGGGGTTCACCTATGTGAAGACCTTGCGGCACATCGTGCTGCCGCAGGCGCTGCGCAAGATGATCCCGCCGATCTTCAGCCAGTTCATCACGCTGCTGAAGGACACATCTTATGTCTGGTGGATCGGTGTGGAGGAGCTCACGGCGCGAGGGTTCATCCTTGCTAACAAGTACACGGGAACGGCCCAGTTCTTGACGATCCTGGGGATGGTCGCGCTGACTTACTACGTGCTGTGCCACCTGCTCGGCCGGGTGGCCCGGTCGCAGGAGAAGCGGATGGCGTGGTTGAGCTATTAGGGGATACAGAAATGGGTGGCGAGGCTTTTGGCCTTGCGATTTTGCCTTCGGCTGACAGGGCGATGGGGGCAATCTCGTGGTGGAACATCGCCTTCGGCCATTGGAACGTGATGTGCCCTCCCACGGTGATGGGCTTACGGGTCCGACTCTCCGGTGGACCGTCGTCCCCAGCCGAGGTCCGTCAGCATGATGCCCACAACCACCCTACCGCGCCGGCTTGTGAGTCTCACCCTGTAATTCCTTTAGTTTTCTCTGACGTCGTTCTGTCCGCAGTGTCAGGTTCAGCGCTCTGCGTGGGTGCTTGACCGCCTTTCTTCTTGGACTCCTGGCGGCGGTCCTTGGGGAGGCTGAGGTCGATCACGAGGCCGGGCCACAGGGCGCTTTCCTTCGGTATGTACGCCACGTCGAAGCGCTCACGCCAGCCCGTGTCGACCATCAGACTCGACTCCGCCAGGAGCGAGACCATGTTCACCCAGGCCGTGGAGTTGCCATAGCGGCGAACGGGGAAGGCGCTGAGGTCGTCGGCATCGGCTGGGTGGATGATCAGGAGCTTTGTGCCGGTCAGAAGCGTGCACTGGACGCGCTCGACCTTCTTGACGTGCATCCCCGCCCAGTCGGACACCCGGGTCAGACGCCGGTCGGCGGCGGCGAACAGCTCGAACTGGGCCGGGGCGTGCTGCCAGCAGCCGGACCGGTTCGCATTGCCCTTGATCACCTCGGCGGACGGGTCATTGCTGATCAGATCATCGGGCGTGGCCTTGAGCAAGGCGTCCATTGTGCTACGGCTGAGAATCTGCTGCTTTGCCCGCGCCCCCGACTTCCGGACCTGATCCGTTGGCACTTCCTTATTCGTCTTTTCGGTTGCCATAAGGTCAACACTCCCTTGTATAGTCAGTTCCTCCATAATTAGGGAACCGCTAGCAAGATATTATCATGGAGTATACATGAAACACAACATTAAATTTTATCGTTATAATAACCATTTTTAGTGGACGACCAATCGAAAGCCCAGGAGCCTCAAGTCAGCTCTCAGGATCGTCAAGTCATTCGGCAAGCGTACTCAGTGAGGCTGATTGGGGAACCGGCGGTTGCTATAACGCCCGTTGGAGTAGCACTGTGAGGACGCTTGTCCCTTCGGGGAAGAGTCACGGGTTGTGCTCTGTGAGGCAGCTCTGTGCCATCTGAATCAGACAAAACACCCGAGCCGAAAAGCACTCTACAGCACCAGCACATGCCTGAATCACCGCAACAACCGCTCCCCACGCACATCGCCAGCGCAAATCGGCGCCAAGCGCCAGTCCCGGGGTTTGCCCAGGTGCTGCTCAAGACATGCCAAGTGATTTCAAGTGCTACGCCAGACGAACCACAGGATCACCTCAGGAACACATAAGGCACAACTGGCAAACGCCCCCCATGGACCACCGCAGTCCAGGGGGGGCGCACATTTAAAGCACAGCCTAGCCGGCGAAGTGCGGGAACTGCTCAACCCCCACCCGCATGACGTACCGCACCTGCTCCACAGCCATCACATCATCCAGCGGGTTTCCCTGCACCGCCACCAAGTCGGCCCATTTGCCGGCCTCAATCGTCCCGATCTCCCCCTGCAAGTCGACAACTGCAGCGCCGCCAATCGTAAGGGCCTGAAGCGCCTCCATCGGAGAGTACCCCGCACTAACCAGGGCCCGCATCTCCAGTGCGGGCCGGCCGTGGACACCGTCGCCGCCCGCAGCAATCTTCACACCAGCACGCCGCGCCCACTGAAGGCGCTGCACATACCCATCCAGCGCGGCAGCAGCCTTGGACCGGAAGTGCTCCGGCACACCGGGCTGCGACATGGCCACCTCGGCCACACCGTACGTGACCACCAGCGTCGTTCCGTGCGCGGCCATCAACTCGACGTCCTCACGCTCGAGGTAAATGCCATGCTCAAGCGTATCCAGCCCCGCCTCGATGGCCACCCTGGCGCCGGTCCCACCATGGATATGGGCCGCAACCTTGCGTCCCGCACGGTGCGCCTCCGCCATCAGCACGTGAATCTCTTCGTCACTCAACTCCTGGCCCTTCGGGTCGGAGCCCTTCGTGCCCATACCGCCAGAGATCATCGCCTTGATGAACTGCGCCCCGTTCTTCAACTGCTCCCGCACCCCGCGGCGCACGTCGTCAGGCCCGTTCACCTGCACGCCAAAGTACCATGCGTGTCCGCCCGTGCGGCAGATAAACTCGCCACAGCTGATCACCCGCGGCCCGGGAAACTCGCCCGCGTTTAGTGCCTCGCGGAGGACCACATCATTATAGTGCTTCTCGCCCACGTCGCGCAGGGTGGTAATGCCGCCGCTGACCATCGTACGGGCGTTCCGCAGTCCCTTCACGATCTGGTACTGGTCAGACTCCAGGGCCTGCGCGTGCTCGTCCCCCGTATCGATGCAAAGATGGTCGTGCGCATCTACCAGACCCGGGATGACCGTGTAGCCGCTCAGGTCAACCACCTCGGCCCCTGGCGGCACAGCGCCCTCCCGCCCCACACGGAGAATGCGCCCGTCGTCCCCTACATGCACATGGGCTCCCGCCAGCGGCTCTCCGCCAGTGCCATCCACCAGCAATCCGCACACAACAACCTTCATCAGGCATACCTCCCGTCTCCAACTAGCCGCGCAGGGTCGGGTCCATCCGATCGCGGAGCCAATCACCCAGCAAGTTGATCCCGAGGACCGTCAAGAAAATCGCAATCCCCGGCAGCGTCGCCACCCACCAGGAGGTGGTGACATAGTCGCGCCCGTCAGCGGCAATCCTGCCCCAGGTCGGAATGCTCGGAGGCACGCCGAGCCCGAAGAAGGAGAGACTCGCCTCGGCCAGGATCATGCTTCCGACCTGGAGGCTCGCGATCACGATGAGCGGCGCCCACAGTTCAGGCAGCACGTGCCGCCAGATAATCCGACCATTCGTTGCCCCAAGCGCCCTGGCAGCCTCGACAAACTCACGCCCTCTGACGGAGAGCACCTGCCCGCGGGCGACTCGGGCGTACGTCACCCAGCCCGTGACCCCGAGCACGAGAATCACATTCCGTAAGGATGGACCGAGTACCGCCGCGATCGCCAGGGCCAGGACCAGAAACGGAATCGCCAGCTGCAGATCTGCCAAGCGCATGATCACCGCATCCACTGTTCCGCCGATGTAGCCGGCGATCGTCCCGAGCGTGATCCCCACGGCGCCGGCGACGACGACGGAGGCGAGCCCGACAATCAGCGAAATCCGGCTGCCGTAGATGATCCGGCTCAGGATGTCCCGTCCCAATGGGTCGGTGCCCAGCAAGTACCCAGGCGTCCCGGGCGGCTTGAGCCGCATGGCCGTGTTTTGCAGTGTCGGGTCATGGGGCGCCACGAGCGGCGCCAGCAGTGCCATGAACGCTACCAGGAGCAGGAGCAGAATGCCCACTGCAGCCTTCTGATTGATGCCGATCCGTCGCATCGCTCCCCTCCTCTACTGGTAGATGATCCGCGGATCGAGCTTCGCATAGAGCAGGTCCACCAGGAGGTTGACAACCAGCACGATCACCGCCGTCACCACCACAAATGCTTGCACCACGGGGAAGTCCCGGTTCATGACAGACTGGACGGCCAGGCGGGCCATGCCGGGGTAACCGAAGATCTGCTCCGTGACAATGGCGCCGCCGAGCAGCTGGGCGAGCTGCAGCCCGACCACCGTGACCACCGGGATGGACGCGTTGCGCAGTACGTGGCGGGAGAGCACGACCCGCTCCGCAAGCCCCTTGGCCCGAGCCGTGCGCACGTAGTCCTTCCGGAACACCTCCAGCACAGCGGACCGGACCATCCGAGTCGCTAACCCCATGCTATAGGCCCCGAGTGTGACCGCAGGCAAAACCACCGCCATGAAACCGGAACCGCCGGACGAGGGAAAAATCCGCCAGTGAACAGCGAAGAGCAAGATCAGCACGATGCCAAGCCAGAAGCTCGGCATCGACTGTCCGGCCAGCGCCGCACCCGTGCAGAACGTATCCCAGAACGAGTTGCGCCGCACCGCCGCAACAACGCCCAGCGGCACCGATGCCAGGACGGTCAGGCCGAGAGCCAGGCCTGTCAGCGACAAGGTGGCGGGCAAGCGCTCCAGGACCAGGCTCATGCTCGGTTGGCTGTAGCGGATCGAGCTCCCGAAGTCGCCCTTCAGTGCGCCTGCCATGAAGGAGAAATACTGCATGTGGAGCGGCAGGTCCAGCCCCAGTTGATGTCTGACCCGCACGAAATCTTCGGGGGTGGCACCCACTGGCAGAAAGAGCGCCGTCGGGTCGCCGGCCATGTGCATCAGCAGGAAAACAATCGTCACCACGCCGACTACCACCAACACCCCGTGCAGCAGCCGGCTGGCCAGGTAACGAATCACCGGGTCAGCTTGGCGGTCAGCTCAGTGGCGCTCTCCCTCAGCTTTGCGAGAGTAGCGGCCAGGTTGGCCACCGCTTCTTCCAGGATCGGCCTGCCCTTCTCGGCCCGGGCCAGGCGGGCCTCGCCGATGGTGCCCGACCGGGAAAGCGCCTGGGTCCGGGGGAGACCCAGATTCACCTTCGTGTTGAGCAGCGCTTCTTCGGTGAACTGGAAGAACGGCACGGAGGGCGGCAGCTCATCTACAGCCTTATCCTGCTGCACCAGCTCCGGGGCCAGTGCCAGCATAAGTGATGTCTCCTGCTCGTCGGCATGCCACACGATCTTGCTCTCCAGACCTTGCCAGGCCTCTTTCACCATGGCGGTCCACATCAGTTCCCCCACGACCTTGTTGGAGGCCAGCCGCAGATCGTGCGCCGCCGCGGCCGTCGCCGCCGTATTGCCGCCGTGCCCGTTCACGATCACCATCATGTCGAATCCAGCGGCCAGCAGTGACTGCCCCACATCCATGATCAGCGCCTTGAGCGTATCTAATGAGATTGAGGCTGTGCCGGGGAAGTCGACGTGGTTGGGAGAGGTGCCGTAGGCGATGGTTGGAGCCACCACCACACCCTCCAGCCGGGCAGCTGCCTGAAGGCAGATCTGCTCCACCATGATCGAGTCCGTACCCAGCGGCAGATGATGACCATGCTGCTCCGTCGCTCCGACCGGCAGCACGATAATCGACGGATGGGCGCCGATCAGTGCCTGCACTTCCTGCCAGGTCATCTCATTCAGGTTCACCTTGTGCACGGTGCTGCCCCCTCGCTTTGCCCGCTATTTTTTCGGTCCGACGGTGACACCGTTGAGATAAATGCCTTCATCCGGGGAGGGCACATAGCCCTGGACCCGGTTGCTGATACCGTACATATCGACCTGCTGGTACAGGTAGATCAACGGCGCCTGGTCATGGGCCATCTGCGCGGCCTGGGCGTAAATTTCCAGGCGCTTCTGCTTATCCAGCGTCTGGCCGCCCGCCTGGACGAGCTTATCGAAGTCAGGGTTCTTCCATTCACTGTACGCAGCGCCGCTGAGCATCATCGAACCGAGCCACAGGTCGGCGTCCGGCGCCGTGGAAGCGCCCCAGAAGGAGAGCGGGGCTAGTTCCTTCGCCAGCAGCTTCTGGATGAACACGCCCCAGTCCATCACCTGGACGTCTGCCTTGACGCCCACGGCCTGGAGCATGCCGCCGATCGCCTCGGCCACCTCCTTGTCACGGTTGTAGCGCCCCTGCGGGGCGTACAATGTCATGGCGAGGGGCTTGGCGGCGGTATAGCCCGCCTCGGCCAGCAGTTGTTTGGCCTTTTCCGGATCGAACGGGTATGCCTTCACCTGATCGCTGAAGCCGAAGTATTCCTTGGCGACAGGCTGACCGTCCAGCACCCTGCCGTTCCCGTTCAGGATGTTCTTCACGAGCGCTTCCTTGTCGACGGCGTAGTTGAGCGCCTGGCGCACACGGACATCCTGCTGGGGGCCGTCCTTCTCGAGGTTGAACTGGTACATCATCAGCCGCAGGCCGGGAATCGACTGGACCTTCACCTGCCCACCCTGCTCCAGTGCCGAGACCTCTTCTGCCGCCACCTGCGTAACGATATCGGCCTCGCCGGTCTTGAGTGCGGCCATGCGGGTGGACGTCTCCGGAATTGACCGGAAGGTTACCGTATCGAGCTGCGGCTTGCCGCCCCAGTAATCAGGGTTGGCGGTCAGCACCACGCGCTCATCCTTGATCCACTCCTTGAGCTTGTATGCGCCCGTCCCGACCGGTGCCTTCACCAGGGCCTCCTCGCCCTTCTCCTGGAGGTACTTCGGGGGCACCATGGCGATGCGGGTGAGATAGAGCGGAATGACCGGCGACGGGGCGCTCGTGACCAGCTTGACTGTGTACTTGTCGACGACCTCCACCTTTTCGATGGGACGCACGTAGATCGTGGCGGGGGACTTCAGCTCGGGCTTCTTGATGCGCTCAATGCTGACCTTGACCGAGTCCGCCGTAAACTCCTCACCGTTGGTAAACTTGACGCCCTGACGCAGGTTGATCTGCCACGTCTTGTCGTCGAGGTTCTTCGCTTCAAGGCCAAGCAGCGGTTTGATTTCGCCGGTCTTGTAGTCAAGCGTAAAGAGCGGCTCCGCAATCGCCATGGAAATATTGAGCGCTTGCTGGACGGTGCTGCGGTGCGGATCGAGCGTCAGCGGATCAGTCCCCTGTGCGATCACCAGCTCCTTCGGGCCAGTTGTGCTACCGGCCTGGCCGGCATCAGAGCTCGTTGCCCCACTGCAGCCCGCGACCCCCAGCATTAGACTCCCGGCTACGAGCACGGTCAGAAAACGTTTCACGGTTGACCCCATCACCGCGACTACCTCCTTCTAACCCCTGAAATACGGGAACTGCTCAACGCCCTGCCGCATGACAAACCGGATGTTGTCGATGGCGGTCAGCTCCTTTACCGGATCGCCCTCCACAGCGACGAGGTCGGCAAACTTGCCAGCTTCGAGGGAACCGATGTCCGCCTGCATGTCCAGCAACTCCGCACCGCCCATGGTCATCGCACGCAGCGCTTCCAGTGGGGTGAAGCCACCACGGGCGAGGGCCTGGAGTTCCAGCACCGGGTGGCCATGGACCCCATCGCCGCCGGCCGCCACCTTCACACCGAGCTCATGCGCCCACTGAATGCGCTGCTGGTAATGCTCCTTGGCGACCCGTGACTTTGTCACGAAGTGCTCGGGTACATCGGGAAGCGACAGGGCAGCATCAATAAAGCCGTGGGTGACCACGAGATGCGTGCCGCGCTCGGCCATCAGGGCCAGCTCTTCCCGGGTCAGGTAGATACCGTGCTCCAGTGTGTCGAGGCCCGCTTCGATGGCGACCCGTGCACCAGGCCCTCCGTGGATGTGGGCTGCTACCCTGCGGCCGGCACGATGGGCTTCCGCTATCAACACCTGAATCTCTTCATCGCTCAGCTCCTGCCCGGTGGGATCAGAGCCCTTCGTGCCAATACCGCCGGAGATCATTACCTTGATGAACTGAGCCCCGTTTTTCAGCTGCTGACGGACGGCTCGGCGGACGTCGTCCGGTCCGTTCACTTCAACGCCGAAGTACCATGCGTGGCCACCCGTCCGGCACATGAACTCACCGCAGCTGATCACCCGGGGTCCGGGGAAATCACCGCTGTTCAGCGCCTCTCGCAGGACCACATCGTTGTAGTGCTTTTCGCCCACGTCTCTCAGGGTGGTGATACCGCCCTGGACCATCCGGCGGGCATTGCGCAGTCCTTTGGCGATGTGGTACTGATCGCTCTCCTGCGCCTGGGCGTGCTCGTCGCCCGTGTCGATGCACAGGTGGTCGTGACTGTCGACAAGGCCGGGAATTACGGTGTACTTGCTCAGATCGATGACCTCGGAACCTGTGGGGACCTCGCCACCTGCTGTCTCTACACGGCTGATCCGCCCATCATCCCCTATGAAGACCTTGGCCCCGGACACCGTCCCCTTGCCTGTCCCGTCGATCAACTGTCCGCAGATCACGACTCTCATCACCGACACCTCCGCATGTATGCTTCAGGTTCCAACTCTGCCGCCCATGGCTGTTGAGATTGCCTGAGCGACCGAGATCATGATCTGTGAGAACTCGCTGAACAGTTCGTCCGTGATGCGATAACTCGGGCCCGACATGCCGAGGGCGGCAATCAGTGCGCCACGGGGGCCGAAGATCGGGGCGGCGACGGAAAACGTTCCTTCGAGATGCTCCTCCAAGGTCGTCGCATAGCCCCTGGTTCGTACGCCTTCGAGCTCCTGTCGGAGGGCTGTCGGATCGGTGATCGTTTTGGTCGTGTACCGTGTCAGGGGGCGGGATAGGAAGTCGTCCAATGCTTGCGGCGAGAGGTGTGCGAGAAAGACCTTGCCGGTCCCGGTGCTGTGTGCTGGCAGTCGCTGCCCAACCGACGAGGTCAGGCGGACCGCCTGTGGTGACTCCACGCGATTGAGGTAGAGCACTTCCGTCCGGTCCATCACAGCCAGGTACGCGCTCTCTTGGGTCTCTTCAACCAATCGCTTCAGGTGTGGGCGCGCGATCTTGGGCAACTCCAGGCCTTCGCCTGCACGGTGGCCCAGCTCGAAGAGCTTCATGCCGAGGCGGTACTTGCGGGTGACCGGGTCCTGGGCGATCCACTCCACGGCCTCGCAGGTCAACAGAAGCCGACGGGCCGTGGATGGGTGAAGCCCGCAGGCTGTTGCCAGCTCGCTGAGGGCGAGCTCAGGGCGCTCGATCGTGAAGGTGTCGAGCAACTGGGCTACCTTTTGCAGGGACTTAATACCAGGATCGATATCGGTCCACCTCCGTGTCGTTCCGCAATGCGGAATGCATTTACTATAGCGCAATGCGTATTTCTACACCTTATGCCGAATTCCTGTTGTTCATCGCTAATTTCATTGATTAGCGGGACATTGCAGCCGACGGTCGTGTGGTTCAACGGACACAGCCGGTCCTCCCAGCGGGGGACCGGCTGTACTGTAACGCTTATGTGTGCGGGTTCAAAATACGCCTTTTCGCAGTTCGCCAAAAGTTGGGGATTGGCCGATCCGATATGGTTTGAAATGCAACGCTTTGGTCCAACCTTCCAGTGGGAAGGTGAACGGCATGAAGTTGATCCGTGCTGCGCAGGCGGCCCGCTTGCTCGGCGTTGATCCGGCTACCTTGCGTCGGCGAGCGGCCGGGCGCGACTACCTGGAGATCTATGGCCACCGTTTGCGAGTGTTTCGCATGGACATTGGGCCGGGCGCTGAGGGCCGGTTTGAAGAGGACGAAGTTCGGCGGCTGGTGGCCAAGCTCGACAAGGCCCAATAGCATGAACCGGATGACCCCGGGTCTAGCAAAGGACGGTGATCGGCATGAAGCTGATCCGAGCCGGCCAGGCAGCCCGCTTACTGGGCGTCGATCCGGACACCCTGCGGCGACGGGCGGCCGGGCGCAACCACCTGGAGATTTACGGGCACCGGCTGCGCGTCTTTCGCATGGACGAAGGGCCGGGTGCTGAAGGCCGCTTTGACGAAGACGAAGTCCGGAGGCTGGTAGCACACCTCAACAATGAACCGTAGCGTGGGCAGCTTCCAAAGGCCTGCGTGCCGCAACTTACCCGCTTGAAGCAAGTTCGATCAGAAGCTTGAGCAGTGATAACCCAGCCGCGATTGCCTGCAGCCACTTCGCCAAGTCCTCAGATACAGAAGCCACTGAGTGCTCTGCGCCAGACGGTCATGGTCAAACCTGCCAGACAAAGGTCAGGTGACATCCCTTGCGCCTCGTTCGAATTGGTCAAGCCGCCCGCATGCTCGGCGTGGATCCGGCCACGCTTCGCCGACATATCCGAGGTGACTACGCCTTGATTTACGGGCAGCGGCTGCGTGCCTATCCGATGGATATCAACCCGGACACCGAACGCCGCTTCGACGAAGACGAGGTCCGGCGGCTGCTCGTGAAGCTAAAGAGGCGCAGCTAGCGTCCCCAGGGGTGTTGCTGCGCCATCTGGCCAAAATGAAAAAACCCGGGCCGGGGAAATCCCCGGCCCGGGTCTTAGGACAGAACTGTGAACGGCTTAAAACCGATCCGAACCGGTTACTTCTGCACCGTGACCGAAGCCGCAGCACCCTGGGCCGGGTACGACTGAAGCACCGGGCCGGCGAGGCTGACCGACACCGTCTGGCCGACGGCCAGGTCCGACAAAGAACCGGCAGCGTCCTTCACGGCTATCTTGGTCTGCTCATTGATGCTGAGCCAGGTAAGGCTCGGCTCGCCGTTGGCCATCGCGGCACCCTCCACGAGGATGCGCGGGTGGTCGCCCGTCTCAATCTGCTTGATTGTGCCCTTCATCGTATCGCCCGCGTTGTGATCCGCGGGCTTGGCAGGCGTCGCGCTGGCGGGTTGCGCTGAGAACAGGGTCAACGCCCCCGCCTGGCCAGCCTGCTCCTGCAAGCCCAGGATGCTGGAGAGCGTGTCGGCAGGCACCAGCATCCGACCATTGACCATCGTGGGTGCAGCGCTCATCTTCACGAAGTTTTGCTGGATGTAGAAGACGCCCTTGCGATTGAGGCCGGCGGACTGATTCCCCAGCGTGAACGTGGCAACTCGGTCAGCCAGGTCGACGCTTACGGTCTGCGTAGTCTGATCCCAGCGGGTCGTGCCGCCGGCGGCTTCCACCACGAACCGCAGCGGCACCATCAGCTTGCCGTCGCTCACCATGGGCTGCTGATCAAACGTTACCGCCAGGCCGTTCACGGTCACAGCGGTCGGTAGGGTCCGGTCGGCTTGGACCGCCTGCAGGACAGCTGTCGATGCGGGCTGGGCCGGTATCGTCACCCGGATGTTGCTAACCCGCAGCGCCTTCGTCATCTGGAAGGTCATGCCCTGAAGCGGCGTTCCATCGACTGCGACTTGCTGGCCGACATACTGTTGGAATTGGGCCTGCTCGCCTGTCAGGGCCCAGCCCGCCACTGTGTAGAAGCCGCCTTCCAGGTCGACGTAGGTCAAGCGCCCTGTGACCGTCTGCTGGGCCGGCACAGTCACCGCGCCCGAAGCCGCTGTATCAGCAGCAGCCCATGCGGGGGCGGCCGTCACCATGAGTGCGAGCAATGCGGCGCCTGTGCTCTGTTTCCATCGGTTCATAAAAGCGCACCTCCTCATCTGTTTCACAAGGATAGACGTAGGCGATGCGCGTTTCGGTTTCAATGGAGACAAAGTCCGGCGGATACTGACCCAACTCGGAGACGCACGCTACCCTATGTGACGGCCGGAGACGTCCTGACACATGGGGAGCGGATGCCGATTGGTGATGCGGGTGATGTGGGTGCTGGCCACGGAGCGCGGGCGCATCCATCGCCTGATGGCACAG